>JBFRWJ010000515.1:0-4949 GCA_051439525.1 Spirulina sp.
CTTCCTCATTTCGCCATTTCTCTATCAAGGCGATCGCAGCGATCGCCAAAAAGCCCAAGAACTTTACGCGCAATTCTTTGATACGCCTTTACAAAAAAGAGAGCGCAAAGCCATTCAAAAAGCCTTGCAATCGACAACGATGTTGGACGATGCCAAAGCTGGCGTTCTCAATATCAATCAAAAGAAAGTTTGGTTAAATAAACAAGACGTAAAGTTAACCGAACATGGAGACTGGGCAGATATTGAAATTCATGAAGTTTACAAAAATCAAACCTTTGATGAAGAAGAGATTTTTTATTCCTTCTCTTTACCTGAAAGTGCAGTTCTCACGGGAATCTGGTTGGGAGATACAGGAGATTTAGCCAAGCGCTTTCCCTTTAAAATTTCTCCCCGAGGTGCCGCTCAAAAGGTATATAATTCTCAAGTGAATCGCGTTCGCCCAGTCGATCCGGCATTATTAGAACAAGTTGGCCCTCATCATTATCGCTTGCGAGCTTTTCCCATTCCTCCTAAAGTCAGAAGTTGGGAAAATAACCCCAGTCGTCCTACAGAAATGCACCTTTGGCTGACTTACAAAGTCATGGGTCAAGACCAAGGATTTGCTCTACCACAACTCGGCGAAAAACGCAATATTTTCTGGACGAATAAAACCGAACGTTTTCGCAATGGTCAAGCAATTAAAGGCTTCAAGGACGACTGGTTAGAAGGATTTTTAGCGGCATCCCCTTCAGAGGCTCGCGTGCATCGCGTTACTTTCGATGGCTATCAAATCGCGGCACAGCCTTTAAGCGATCGCGATTATACGCTCCCTCAAGCTCAAAAATTTGCCGTCATTATTGATGGTTCTCGCAGCATGGAAAATCATCGCAAGGAATTAAGAGAATCCTTACACTGGTTGCAAAAACGTGGGTTTTTCGACGGAAATCTCGCCAATAATGAAGCTGATTTATATGTAACGGCATCATCGGGAAAACGAGCCAGCGAGTATGACAATTTAAAGCAATTCAATCCGCAAAAACAAGTTTTTTACGGAACATTATCATTAAAAGAAATATTGCGACAATTTGCAACCTTGCAAAGCGATCGCGTTTACGATACCATTCTGTTACTCACCGATGAAGGGAGCTACGAACTCTCAAAAGATAAAGGAGACATTCCCACTCTTTCTGCACCGTTATGGGTGCTGCATTTAGGCGGTCAATTTCCGCCCGCTTACGAAGACAAAACCCTCAAAACCATTCAAGATACTGGTGGAGGAGTTGACACCCAAATTCCTCAAGTGTTACAACGCATCGCGACGACAGAAAGTTTGCAGAAGACTTCATCTTCGCAAGTGGTTAGTGTTGTCAATGGGTATGCGTGGACGATGACAGAAACCGCCGATCCCGCCGAAAATAACGATCGGTTTGCTCCCCTCGCAGCGAGAATTTTAGTTCGGGGATTGAGTCAGAAACAAGAAGGAGATTCCCTAGAACAACTCGATCGCATCCACGCGATCGCCAAACAGTATAAAATCGTAACGCCCTATTCTTCCGCGATCGTTTTGGTCAATGACGAACAGCGTCAAGCCTTAGCAGAAGCAGAAGCCTCGAGCGATCGCTTTAACCGTACCGTCGAAGATGGGAAAGAACAACTCCAATCTCCCAACGACCCCCTCGCGACTTCCGTACCCGAACCCGGTATTATTATCGGATTGGGTGCAATTGCACTCCTGTTCCTCAGCCAGCGCAAATCCCTGCGATCGCGTCATTTCAGTGAACAGTGAACCGTGAACAGTTATCAGTACCCCCTGTTATCAATATCTCCTGTAGAGACATTCCATTTAATGTCTCTACAATTCGGAGGCTTGATTTTGGTCAAGGTTAACAGAGGGAAGAGAAATTTTGCGGTTAAATGGGGATAGTATTAACTCGGGGTGCAATCTTGTACCCCTAACTCCATGTCAGACAGTCATAATGGAACATCCCCCCCCGAGTTCTCCGATCGCGATGAATTGATTCAAGCCATTTCTCGCGTTTTAGCCGATAAGTTTAACGTGATTATTACTTCCGACTCCGACGCGATCGAGATTCTGGAAACAGCCACTTATCCTCATTATTCGGAGATTATTATTACCCGTAAAGTGATTACGGCGATCGCACTTTGTTGTCTCATTTATTCAATATTTAATATTTTTGAACCCGTTTTAATCGATCGCCTCCTCATTTTAGGCTTTGCTGTTTCGATTTGGACAATTTTAAGCGGCTTGAGTTTAATTGTATTTTTAGTCTTTGAAGTGTTTCAAGGGGCGGGAGAAGATATCGAAACATTATTCAAACACGGAAAGCATATTTTTAATGAGTATCAATTTATTCCGTCTTTAAATCGCTTTTCTTTTGTCCTCTTTTTGCTGGTTTTGGGTTTCTTAACGATTATTTTTGGTTTTGCCAGTTTTTATACCGATTTACTCCGACAAAATCCAGACAATTTTTCTGGGTTACAAGATGGTTTTTTGTCAATTTATTTTTCAATTGTTACATTTTCAACGGTAGGTTACGGAGACATTCATCCTGCCTCAATGATAGCAAGATTTGCAGTCATTTGCGAGATTTTTATTGCGATGTTTTTCAGTTTAATTGTTATTTCGACTACTCTTTCTTGGGTGATCGCTCATACGCGATCGCAGCACGAAGTGACTATCAAAAAACGAATTCAAGACCGAAAAAACAAAAACACAAAGTGAGAGCTTAAGAGAAGGATTACCCATCAATAATCTTACAACACGAGAAAGAACGGGAGCTTGTTAGTTTCCCCGTCTCTTGAGAGCGGGGAAAGTCAAGAATGACCATTTCAGGACTTACGCAGTGTCACGCAATTTAGCCCCCCTAGCCCCCCAAATCTGGGGGGAATCGGAGTCAAAGTCCCCCAACGTTAGGGGATTTAGGGGGCGGGTGCGTAAGTCCTACATTTTTTGAATTGATTCGATCTCTTAACCGTTTACAGACATGGGGACAACTTTATGATTTCCGGTCAAGATCTTAGGTCGGATTAAACTTTTTAGTAACAACCACAAAACACGAAGTTCTCCAGCACATTTGGTTTGCTTCCACTGACCCGGACGACAAAAGAGTAATTGAATTAAACGCCGCTCTTGTTCTAAAGTCATCTCTTTAAAAGTAACTTTTAGAGAGTCGCGATCGCGAGTTAGTTTTCCCAATAATTCCAGATTTTCACCAACAATTTCCAAGGTGACCGGAGTATTTTCATCAGCGATATCGGTAAGGAAAGGTTCTTTGAATTCAATTTCCGCACCCACTTCAGAGAGGGTTTTCGTCACGCCAGAAAAAACCCGTTCTCCAACTTTTAAGCGAATTAAACGCCGTAATTCAAACCAAGGCACGGGATCGCCTTGCGGAGATTCGATTAGACTCAAGAGCGCAACACTTAAAATCAGTAAATTATACGAACCCCAAAAAAGATTTAAAATAAATACCGTGCGTTCTTCAGGAGAGGCGTTTAAGAGTGCTGTCAACCCAGTCGCAAGCTGATACCAAAGATTGCCAACTCCCCCAAGATTGACGAGGAAAATGGGAAGCAAGGGGATGGCTAAGTTCCAATTAAATACAAAGCGATCTTTGGCAACACCTTTCGGGGTGACTTGAAACCCTTGAGAAAAAGGATTGAGTAGGGTTTGTATCGCTGTAATTGACAGGGGAACGCATTGGACGACCGCATAAACATCCGAAATTAAGGCTTCTCGCGATCGCTGATTCAGCCAAGAAAAACTTAAGAGATAAGAACAGTAAAAGGGTAAAAAGAAATTCAACCACTCGGGGACGCTTGTTTTGACAGGAATCGCATCCGTGAATAAGAAGACAAGCGGTAAAAACAGAAAAATCAATCTCGCGATCGGTAAAAGCCATTGAAAAATCCCCGAAGCATGAATAATTCTTTGACGTAGGGTTAAATTGGGAATAGTCAAAGGATTTTCGGGAATAAATAAGGCTTGCAATGTCCCCCGACACCAACGCTGACGTTGAGAAATATATCCCGATAATTCCTCTGCTGCCAAACCCGCACTGAGTTCTTCATCAAGATAAATGGTTTGATAACCGAGAGAATGAAGACGAACTCCCGTGAAATAATCTTCCGATAACGAATTTGTTACAAAACCACCACTCTCTTCTAAAATATTGCGGCGAATGACAAAAGCACTGCCATAACAAAGCGGTGTTTCTGTGCCATCGCGAAGTTTTTGATAGTGACGAGAAAAGAATTCAATTTCGGAACTGATTTCTTTTTCAATCCCTAAGTTGGTCGGAATTAAATCGCGGTTATAAAAGTATTGATGGGTTTGCAAAAGTCCAATTTTAGGACGCTGAAAGAAACCAAGAGTACGAGATAAGAAATTTCGCGTGGGTACAAAATCAGCATCAAAAACAGCGATTAACTCTCCTCGGGATTGGATTAATCCATGATTGAGATTGCCAGCTTTAGCATAACGACGATCCGATCGCGCGATATAATGACAGCCGAGTTGACGAGCAAGTTTTCTAATATTTTCTCGCTGGCCATCATCAAGAAGGTAAATTTCTTTGCGAGGATAATCGAGCGCTTGACAGCCCATAATCGTGCGTTTGAGAACGCTCTCGGGTTCGTTATAGGTGGGAATTAATATATCGACAGAAGGCTGGTATTCTCCACTCATAACCTGTCCTTCAAACCGATCGGCTTCTTTTTTGCGATCGCGTTTGCTCAAAATCAAAAATGTTTGCAATCCATAGTCGAGAAAAATGCCAACTTCCAGTCCCAATAGCAGTAAACTTAATGCTCCATTGAAAGTATTTTCCAGATTGAGGGTTGAGAATAAACGCCAGAGTAAATAGAGCAAGGCAAACGCAAAAAGTATGGGAACGATCGAGATCGTAAGAATGAGTTTGGGTTGAGGAAAGATTTTGACAATCACGAAC
>JBFRWJ010000516.1:0-3602 GCA_051439525.1 Spirulina sp.
ATTCTTTCTTCAATGGCTGCCCATGTATTGGAGGAAACATTAGCAGCAGCTTCTTGGCATTCAATTAACACTCGGGTGGCGTAGTGATAGTTACCAATTTCTCGATATTCTTCTGGAGTCCAATCGAGCCACTCAAACTTGAGGTTAAAGGCTGCTAACATTGTATCGCGTATCTTGCGAGCAAAGGCACGATGAACTTTTTTGGGTTCGTCTCTACCCGGAATTTGCTCCTGTAAGGCTTGCAATTGACTGAGAACGGTGTCAATATCCAAATGAGTGAAAACAGGCTCTAATTCTCTCATTTTCTCGAAAACTGTAATCAGTAGTCGTAAGGCGTTGGCGTAGGCGTTGGCGTTGGCGTAGGCGTAGGCGTAGGCGTTGGCGTAGGCGTTGGCGTTGGCGTAGGCGTAGGCGTAGGCGTTGGCGTTGGCGTTGGCGTTGGCGTAGGCGTTGGCGTAGGCGTAGGCGTAGGCGTTGGCGTAGGCGTAGGCGTTGGCGTTGGCAACAGCCCTTTTTGCAACCCGAGAAAGAGTTCCCCCAGAATATTGAGTTTCTCGTTCTGCCCATTGTAGAATGGGAACGAATTTCTTCTTGTAAATGGGTTTTTCGAGTAACTTTTCAATTTTTGCTTGTATTTTCAGTAAAAGCCGATCTGCTCCCTTGAGACCTTGCATTAAACCTGCAACCAACAAAAAAACTTCTTTCCATTTGCGATCCAGTAGATGATTTTCCACTAAGGCATCAAGGGTATTCGCATCCTTATCATTATTAACAATGTATTGTGCCGTTAAATATTCTTGTAGCGTCAGATGAGAAAGAGAATAGATATTGTGGGTTCGTTCCACCAAGATTCCTTGTTGAATTTCAATGGCATCAAACAAGATATTCTCATCCAATTTTTGGGACAGATTAAGATCGGAGGAAAGAAAAACACTCAAACTCTTAAGAATTTCTTCCTTAGAGAAAAATAACTTATCTTTTTCAAAAGCCTGATAAGCAAGTTCTGAAAGCATTATTTTTTCTAGGTCAAGACCGAATTCTCGTAAAACTGGATCTTGTTTAACTCGTTTTTGTGCAGCCCACTCTTTTAATAAAATATTGAGTGCATCATTGTATAAACTAGCACGATTTCTAGGGAATGCTTGAGAGCGATCGTAAACCAAACAGAGAAACATTAATAACAAAGGGGTTTTTGCTAAGTTTTTAACCGATCTGTATGCCGGTCGATCGAGTAAACTCCAACATCGTTCGGCGGTTTTTGCTTCTCGATCTTCTTCCGATCTAAACCAATTTGTAATGAACTGCTCGATCTGGCTATCGTCAAAACTGGCTAAAACAACTTCAAAAAATCTCTCAAAATTTCCATGAGTTTTATAAGCAGCAGTGCGGCAAGAAAGAAGAAAACGATTGACTTGGTATTGTTCGACGAACTTTTGAATTGCCTGAAAGACCTTCTTTTGATTATCCGTCGGCACTTCATCAAAACCATCCAACAAAACCAATAATTTTCCCTGTTCTAAAGCGCGATCGCAGAACTTCTCCACCTCCGGAAAATTACACTCGCGAAATTCCCGCACAATAGCCGCTTTAATCGCGATCGCATCCTCTCGAAACCGCTTCAACTCCAACATCACCGGAAGACAGGGATGCCGAAACGCTCCCGTTTGCAACTTCATCGCCTCCAAACCCACCTTACGCAAAAACGTAGATTTCCCGCTTCCCGGTTGTCCCAAAACCAGCAGATAAGGCTGCTCATTCGCCACCTCCACCCCCGATCGCCGCTCGCATTCTTCCCCGTCCAACCCGCGATCGCCCGCATCTCTATACAATTGTTCCAATCCCGTCAAAGACGCAAATCGCGATCTCAAATCGGTTTTTAAAAACTGCACCGCCGTATAAATTGACTCCAACTTAACCGGATCTTGCATTCCCAAAACCTTTAAATTATTATGCCGCTTGTTGTAATTGATAATGTATTGTTCCGCAGCAGCATCAACCAAATCTCGCTTTCTTTTATTGGGTACGCCTTCCGGCCAAAGCGTCTAGATATAAAGTTCGGCAATTCTTTCAATTGCATCTTGTGGAGCCACATCGGGAAGCGCGATCGCGCGATCGATCGTCCCCTGACGAACTCCCGGTAATTCCAACGCTTTTAAAACCTGTTTGACCGTCCCGCGAACAACAACCGTTTGACTGGTGGTTCCCCCCGTCATAATTTGTAAAGAAAGATTCTGAATAGCTTTTAACGTCTCCTCCAAGGCTTGAGAAAACTCCTTTTTACGATAGTTGATCAAAGCACGGCGATAATCCTGATAAGAAGGAAACTCTTTCGGTTGAAAAGGTTCTTTGACCAGAGGCTGATTCATTTCCAGATTCAAAATTGCCAGCATGGTATCTTCCCCCGTCGCCTGCATTAAGGCTTCTTCCATAAAGGGGTCGATTTTCGCGATATGTTCTGGACTTAACTGCATTATCTAGCTTGAATTAATCCCTTACCTTGTCGTGCCGATTCCACAGACTCTAACAAGCGACAGCGCTTTAATAACTCCTCCCGCAAACCGTAAACAGAAATACTCGGATCTTCCTCTATGATAAGCGCAGCAACCCCAGAAACGATCGGCGCTGCCATAGAAGTTCCCGACCATGCTTCATATCCCCCACCCATCACGCAAGAATAAACCGCCTCACCCGGTGCAACCAATGAGGGAACATCGTATAACTGATTATCCACAAGCATGGAGCCATTACCGCTAAATCCAGCAATTTCATTGTTGCGATCGCTTGCACCCACCGAGATGACCTCCACGCAATTTCCCGGGGTGCGAGTTTTATTTCTTCCCTCATTGCCGATCGCGCAAATCGGCAAAATTCCCAAAGCTAACAGCGAATTGATTTCATTACTCATGGTCGGAATATATTCTGCTTCTGGAAGTCCCGCAGAAATGTTAACAATGCGAACATCATCGCGATCGCGCAACCACGAAAATGCCGCGATAAAATTGGCAATACTTCCCCTGCCATCGGGAAACATTGTCACGCTAATTAACTCAGCATCGGGCGCAACACCAATATTTTGCCCGCAAATTAAACCCGCGACATGAGTCCCATGACCTTCTGTATCCTCTGCATCTTGTAAATCAGTTTGTTCGATAATTCCGCGTTGGAGATCGAACAAATATGCCTCTATCACCTTACCTTGAATTTCGGGATGATGGGGATTGATTCCCGTATCGAGAACGGCAATTTTAACATTTTTACCCGTATCTTTTGCTGCCCCACGATTGATATTTTCTAAATGCCAAATATCGGCTGCATCCAAACCCGCTTTAAACGTTGCAGCATCTTGAATGGGACGAATTAAATCAATCGGTCGATCCTTCACGATAATCAGATTAGAAATCTCCCGACCGAGGCGATCGGCTTCTTCTGGCGACATTTCTACCAACATTGTACCCGTTAGCACAGGGCGATCGGGAAAAATAGGTTTTACGTCAAAATCTCGCGCGTCATCAATCCACCGTCGAGCCTCTCGATAGGTTTCATTTTCTTGCCAAAATTCCTCAATTTTATGGATTTGTTCTTCTCGCTCTCGAGTGCTAATC
>JBFRWJ010000517.1:0-3721 GCA_051439525.1 Spirulina sp.
ACTATTACCTCCTTCTAACATGGCGATCTCTGCTGGTTTTTCCCTACTGGTAAGCAGCAGACAACTTTGGTGAACCGTTTCTCCTACTGCACGGAAGAGATCGCCGTAGTTTTCGTAACCTGGAAGATACTGACCTGCATAATCTTGGGATTGTAAGATAGTTTCTGCATTGTCTAGAATTAACAGACAGCGTTTAGCTCTCAACCAATAAAGCAATCGCTGTAATTCAGCTTGATTATCTTGTTGCTCGGATAAAAATGCGACTAAATCTCCTAATAAAGTTTTTAAAGGGGGTGCATCGCGGAGACTGCGCCAAATAACGGCTTCAAAATCCCCTTGAATCCGTCGTCCGACCTTGGTAGCTAAAGCAGTTTTACCCACTCCTCCCATACCCAAAATAGCCAGCAAGCGGGAGTTTCTATTTTGAATCCATTGCTCCACTTGAGCCATTTCGCTACTACGTCCGTGAAAAAAGCTAACGTCAATTACTTCTCCCCAATCACTTCTGGGTAGAGAGTAATTATTAGTTGAATGGTTATTAAGCTCTGGGTTGTTTTTCGGCTGAAGTACTTCTTTTTCTTGTTGCCACTTTCTTTCTAAAGCTGCTTGGAAATTCTTTTTACTAACAGGCTCTCCCAAGACTTGGCTGAGGATTTTCCAAAACTTAGGTCCAGCATCTCGACTCAAGTAACTATGGGAATAACCAAAAACCTCTGCTATATGTTCATAAGTTTGATTTTGCCAAGCTCCCCTAACAATCACCGTTTCCACGTCGCTAAGTCCGCGATCAAACTGAGCTAATATCGCTTCATTGACAATTGATAAGGCTTGAGATAAATCCATAGTTCGAGCGATTTAAGTAGATTTACTGATTCTTACCTGACGTTATCAAATTTTTTTATGGCGATCGCTTCTTTCAAACATTCTTTATTTCGTTCGATCTTGCCTCAAAACTGATTTTTTCGTTAATCATCTTGAGACTTTCTTTTTGTATTGTAGTGCAAGTACACTTTGCACAGCCTTACAAATAGTAATTTTTAACTCAAATAATTTTGCTTACCGATTATTCAAAGATCGACCAATACCAGGGTGGGAAAATGCGATCGCCGAAAACTATCAATCAAATTAGTTATTTACCGATAGTTTTGACCAAGTTTTAGCGATCGCCTAATCCCGTCCAATAAATCTAACCTGAGTTTAACAGAGTTTTTTCAGGCACCAGTTTCTGTTTAAATATCTTGTCTCTTCCCTACTGATACAAGATTGGAGCATCAGAATTAACTGGATCGAATATTCTTTAAATCAGAAACTCTGATGTTTCCAGAGTGAGTTAAGCAAAAAACTCCTGAGATTTACTGTAACGACAAATACGAAATCTCTCCCTATCGTAAGAAATGAAGGTCGATCGTTTATCAACAACTCCCGCTTGGAAGAGTTGAAATGCTGGGGATAAAACAATCCTCAGAAAATTTGAAAAGTTCAACAGCTTTTTGACAATTTCTAACTTTGAACCCTAAAAACACTCCACAAGTTGCTGGAGAAGTTTGAGGAGGGAATTGTGATGCGCTCAACCCCAACTTTGAAACAATAAACGGAGAATAATTCTCATGGCACATATACCTGGTTCTGAATTCGATGACATCTTACCTGGCACCAATGAAAGCGATGCTATATCGGGCTTTCAAGGAGACGATTGGCTCGTTGGGAACAATGGCAATGACAATCTTCACGGTCATTCAGATAACGATCTTCTTGAAGGAGGAGGAGATAACGATCGCCTTTTTGGCGGTATCGGCAGTGATTACCTAGATGGAGGTGAGGGAAATGACACCTTGGTTGGGTTTGAACCTGGAGAAAGAGACTCTAGTGGAGTCGATATCTTGAGAGGAGGAAGAGGTTCTGACAAATTCTTCCTTGCTCTCGGCGATGAACTTCATTATGACGATGGTAGTGATTATGCTGAGATTAAGGATTTTGATACTCAAGAAGACAAACTTGTTTTGCTGGGGGCAGCTTCCGAATATAGATCTGAAGTTGATATGGAAAATAGTTCTATCAATATCTTCTACTCCACTCAAGAGTACGAAAACTTGATTGCCGTAGTAGAAGGAGTCTCAAACTTCAATCTGAATGCAGATTACGTTCAGTACTTATGATAAAAGCTTTCTAATTTCGGAGAGAGAATTGTCAAACTAGATCGATACTTAGATTTTGTGTGAGGAGGTAGGATACGGCGACTGGGAAACAGAGGTTTTAGATCTATTTTTATTAATAGTTCCCAACCAAAAAATAGATTTTTACGATTAGCTGGTCGTGTCAACAATTCTCTCTTGCTTAGATTCTTGTTGTCATGTGTGCGTTGGTTATAGATTACATTTCTTGAGCGAGGTTAAAGAAAAATTCTGGGCAGAAATTGTTGATGAAGCTAAGAAAAGCTGGATTTTATTCATGCATAAGCAATCGAGCGACAAAATACAATCACAATCATGGAGATTAGTTAAATGGTTAGAAGAGTAGGAACAGATGGAAACGACAGAATTATTTTCTCGTCAAGTAGTGATGATGAAGTCTTGGGATTGAAAGGAAATGATACCTTACAGTCATCTTTTGGAAATGACTTACTAGATGGAGGAGAGGGAAACGACCTCTTAAACGGTAAAGCAGCTAACGATACCCTCAAAGGCGGTAGCGGAAACGATCGTCTCATCGGGGATGCAGGTGACGATATCCTTGAAGGTGGAGATGGTGATGATTTCTTAAGCGGAGGAGCTAATAACGATCTACTAGACGGTGGTTCTGGGGATGACCGTATCAGTGTCACTGGTGGTACAAATACGCTGATTGGGGGAATTGGTAATGATTCTCTGGGTGGCGGATTTGGCAACGATACCTTTATCGGTGTCGATCCCAATACTGGAGCTGGTTCGGGAGAGCAAGATACCCTAACTCAAGGTAGAGGTAGATTGAGAAATGAGTCTAATTTATTCGTCCTCGGCGATGAGAATAACGCTTTCTATTTGGGAGCAGGAGATAACGATCTGGCTCTAGTTCGAGGATTCGATCCCGCACAAGACAAACTTCAATTAAATGGTTCCGTCGAACGCTACAGCTTAAATGCTGCACCAGGACACGATCCGAGGAATGGCAATGCCAGGTTATTTCTAGATTTTGATGACGATACAATTGCCTTGTTTGAAGGTGAGAACTTCAATATCTTCGATTTGTCCGAACAGATTTTCGTTGGGGATGCTAGCCCACCTCCAGATGATAACGATGACCCTCCTCCAGTCGAAGAACCCCCTGTGATTATCATTGGACCGGGAACGCTCTTCGGTACCGATGGCAATGATGCTCTCTCTGGCGGAAATGAAGATAATTTGATTCTTGGTTTACTGGGCAATGACACTCTTAACGGGGGCGGAGGCAATGATACCATTCTTGGGGGAAACGGTAGAGATCTCCTCGCTGGTGACGGTGGGGACGATCTCCTCTTTGGTGGTGACGGGCGCGATCGCTATAGAGGAGGTCAAGGCGACGATACTTTTACTCTCGCGCCCCAGTCAGGAAGGGATGTCATCCTCGATTTTCAAGATGGGAGCGATCTCATCGGATTAGCAGATGGACTAGCGTTTGCAGATTTGGATATTGTTCAATTGTCCAATAATCGAACTGCTATTAGCACCGATGGAATACAACTCGGTATTTTGCAAAGAGTTAACGC
>JBFRWJ010000518.1:0-18887 GCA_051439525.1 Spirulina sp.
CAGATATGCAGCATGATGAACTTGATTGGGGAAAGCCTGTAGGAGAAGAAAATTGGTAAAAATTGATGGACGAATTCCCAATCGAGGTGATATTCTTCGTTTAGAGTTAGATCCAAGGACGGGTAGCGAACAAGCTGGCTATCGTCCGGCAATTGTTATTTCACCACTAGCCTATAATCAAGTTTCAAAACTTATCTTAATTTGTCCGATTACGGGTCGGCAAAAAGGCTGGCCTTTTGAAGTAGCATTGCCCGATCGCATGAAAACTTATGGTGTTGTGTTAGTCGATCAATTGCGTGTTGTTGACTGTGTAGCACGGGGTGCAGAATTTGTTGAAGTTGCACCTCCTGAATTAATTGATGAAGTAATGGCTAAATTAGAAACATTAGTAACTTGAATACCAAGATTTATAAAAGTAGATAATAATTCAAAATAGATTGATGATATCTTTTAAGTTGATCTCAAAAGGTAACTAACCCGAGTTCGGGATAAGCGGAAACCCGCATCCCCTCGTCGGCTGTAACCCCGATTGCCTCGTAAAATTAGAAAACAAATCGCCTTAACCCGAACTGACGTTAACTATATCTTTAGATCGATGTTAAGATAGAAAGGGAATTCATGATAGTGATTTGCTTCTTCTATCTTCTTTTCAAACTTTTTTATATCATTATTAGCAGTTTTATCTTCATCATTTGCCTTTAATTCTTGAACATATTTTACAGCATATACCTTAGCTATATTCATTTGTTTTAGTGATTCCATCGACTCTAAACTATTATAGAGCAATACTATTATCATAAGCAATACAAGTATCAATGCTCGAAAACATATCTTGATGATTCTTGTACGATTACTGAAGTAAATAGAAATTCCTATAACATAGAAAATAATAAATTTTAGATAGGTAATACGATCGGTCAAAATAGAAAAACGTTTTTTATGAGAGATATATGAAGATTGAAAATAGGGCATTTCAGAGATTTCATTTTTCAAAATCTCTATATTAATTGCTTCATTCAATGAATTGAGATTTTCTACATTTGGATATAGCATCCAAACTTTTGCTAATGTATCTTTTGGTACAGAAGATAATAGTAGAGCAGGTTGAGAATATCCTAATCTTCCCGGAATTAGATTTCCAATTTGATAAGCAACATTATGTACAGAGCGAGAAAATAACAAAAATAAAAACAATGCAATCAATGGTCTAAATGATTTTATCCCCAACACTTGTTCAATTTGTTTGAGTGGAATTTTTTTAATTCGCTTGAATTTTTTTGAGATAATTCTACTCAATGCACTAATTTTATTAATGCCAAGAAGAGCAATGAAAATTAGAAGCAGTAATATGATTTCCACAATTGAAGGAACTATTGATTCTAAGAAACCTTCAACAGTAGCTTGAATATCTAAAATATTCATAGTCAATTTTCTAAATTTCTCCAATCAAAAAGGGTGGGAAGTCTCCACCCCGTATAAATTATTGAGGAACATTCAAAGCACCTTGTTTCCTCAACCAGATTTTTTGTTCTTCGCTTAACCCTTGTGCATCGGTAAAGATAGCACCAGAAACATGACAATTAGAAAAATTCACACCTTCCCAAACTGTATTTTCTAGGTTAGCGTACTGTAAATCCGCACCCGTCAGATCGACTCGCGTAAAACTCGCCCCTTCCCAACAAGTCGAAAAGAGAGAAGCACGGGTTAAATTAACATCTTTTAACACGACATTTTCTAGACTAGCATGCAAAAATTCTGCCTCGGTTGCATTGACTGCGTTCCATTCAGAAGCGCGGAAATTGGTCGCGATCGCATGAACTCCTGTCAAGTCCACCTGTTGCAAAACACTGCGGGTCAAATTCGCTTTTTCTAAATCTCCTCCCGCGATCGCCACGCGAGTTAAGGTTGCTCCTTCCAAACTGCCCCGAAGGATGCGAGAATGGCTGAAATTCGCATCAACAAAGCTGACTGCGCCTAAATTTGCTCGCGTTAAATTGGCACTACTAAAATTCGTTCCCTCTCCCGTCGCTTCCCGAAAATCTGCCCGTTCAAATTGTCCCGCCGCAAGTTCGGTATGATTTAAAGTTGCTCCGTAAAAACTGGCAGCGATCGCAATAACTTCTCTCAGATTTGCTTCACTCAAATTACTTTGATTGAGTCTGGTTTTAAACAAGCGCGCGCGTCTTAAATTGGCGTGAGACAAATTTGACCACATCAACACTGCATTGCTAAAGTCGATCTCTTGACAAGAAGCATGGGAAAAATTCGCCGATCGCAAATAAGCACGCACAAAAGAAGCGCGATCGAGATGCAAATTTTGTAAGTTAATATTGCTTAACTCAGCTTGAGTCAGAGATTGTCCGCCTTGTAGCTTGGCGAGAACTTCGTTGCTGTTGAATATTGACATCTCAGTTTCTGGGGGTGAATGCGAATAATTTTTTTGTATCGAAATTTACTATTTCTCTTCTGATGGTAATACTGGCTACCAAAAAATGACAAGGAATTTTGACAAAAATTAAGGATGCGAGAGGCGATCGCATCCTTTTGCAAATTCTGAATCGATACAATGCAAATTGCTCTTAACTGACCTTGACAAGAATCAAATTATCCTCTTGTTTGGTTTCAAAAGGAGTTAAAGGTTTTTGGGCAGGTTTGGCGATCACTTGACCATCAAGAGCAAATTTTGAGCTATGACAGGGACAAATTAAGAGCTTTTCGCTGGCATTAAACTCAACAGAACAGCCTTGATGGGTACACATAGAGTCAAAGGCAACAATTTCTTCCGTATCCGGATGTCGGATGATTATCACGGATTTAGCCGCATTTCGTTTATCGGTAATAAATCCTTTTTCCTCTAATTTTTCCACGGTTCCAAGAGCTTGAAAACCATCTTCTCGCATAGAGGTATCGAGTTTTGTTCTGGTTTTTTGGGTTGAGGAAGACTCATTCTTAGAATTGCAAGCAGCAAGAACAACAGGGAGGGAACTGGCTAACATTCCTATGCTAACCCAACTCATAAATTCACGACGGTTCATAATTTTGTTATTGGTTATTGGTTATTGGTTGTTAGTTGTTGGTTGATTATTGACTTGCTTACCGTTGATACCTGTTCACTGTTTACTGATACCTGTTCACTGTTTACTGATAACTGTTTAATTGCTGTTGCCAAAACAAACAGTAAATCTAAGCCAACAATCGACCCAATAATTAACTCCGATCCTCCCGTACTAAAACCGTAACTGTGCAGTCCTTGACCTAAAACAAAATTAACCCCGTACCATGCCATCAAAACCGCATTAAACGAGACAACACTCGTCGCGGCCATGCCAAAATCTCCCAACCATCCCACGAGGCGACCGTGTAAGGGAACAATATAACACATGAGTGCAATTAATGCCCATGTTTCTTTGGGATCCCAACCCCAGAAACGACCCCAAGAAAAGTGCGCCCAAATGCCTCCTAAAATAACGCCAGCCGTTAACAGTAAAACTCCCACTTGTAGAACGCCATAATTCCATTTGGCGAGGCTGCGAATGCGATCTTTGGCTTGTGGGGCAAAGAAATAGTACCCGAGGAGAATGTGACCCAATCCCAAAGCCAGAGCAAAACTCGCATAACTGAGAGTAATCGTGGGAACGTGCACGCTCAACCAGAAATTATCTCGCAGGACGGGGACGAGGGGCGTAATACTGGGATCGAGGACGGCAGGGAGACTATCGGCTAAAAGTAAGCACGTCACAGAAAGGGGAGCGGCGGCGAGGAGATAATATTTGGCGCGAAGCGTGCGAGGGGGAATGTGAGGCACAAAAGCAGCCGGTTTGAGACTATCGGGAGTTTTTTCCGGACGGGTCAAGGTCAAGAGTTCAAACAGAAACGCGATCGCGGCAACGCCAAAACTCACCCAAATCACCGACTCGTACATATTAGTCACGGGAGGTCGTCCGGCAATGGCCATGCGATCGAGGAAACCGTAAGCATGAATGCCCAAACCGCTTGCAAAGACTCCCATTGCCCCCCAGTAAAATTCAAAGGCAGGGAAGAGGACGACTAGCAGCATGAGGACAAAAGCAAGAGAATAAAGTTTCCACGCTTTAGCGAAGGGATGAAGGTGATAAAAATTCGTTTCTCGTTCGAGGATTTGGATCGGGGGATAGACCTCGGGACTGAGTTGGCTTAAATCGTGGCGGAATTGTCGAGAAATATCGCCAAGAGCGGTAAGATGGTTGGGAGGACTGCGATAGGTTTGTTTGAGGGTTTCATAGTCCTTGAGGACGGGTTGGAGGCGATCGCGGCTGTAATCCTCCTCGGCAGTGGAAATGCTCGCCCAAGTGCCTCGAGAATCCTCGGGATGGGGGATAATGGGAAGCGTTTGGCTCGATACGGTAGCGAACATCAAAGCCAGTCGATTTTCGAGGGTGAAGGCTTCGCGATCGCTGCGGGTGAGTTCGATGTTATCGGCTTCTTTTTGATGGGCATTGAGGATAAAATTGCCCACATTTGAACCGATGAGTTCTTGGAAGGTGAAATATTTTTGCTCGGGAGCGAGACCCGATCGCTCTTTTAAGGGACGATAAGAGAAGAGAATGAAGGGTTCTTGATTCCAGTCGCGATCGTTAAACCAGAGGGAAAGATAGGTTTCTAAATAGTCCAATTTTTGCCCGTCTGTGGCGGTGTAGCTGGTGCGTCCGTGAATTTGGGCGACTGTTTCTCGGGCGACGGTATCGAGAGGCTTTTTCCGTCCGTCTAGTTGTACGGCAATATTTTCTAAGGGAGCGAGGGGATCGCTTTGGAATTGGTTAAAGGGGATGGCGAGGATAAGGATTCCCAAGCAGAATCCAATGAGAAATTTGGCGATTTTTATCATTCAATAAACTCCTTTATTAGACAAATTTGCAAGGTGCGATCGCGTTGCCGGGGACTATAATAAACCGATGCGATCGGGCGGCCAAAACCGGAATACCGCACGACCGATCTCGTTATTTTCCGGCAAGAATCCCCAAATATGGGAATCATTGCTATTGTTGCGGTTGTCCCCCATCATAAATAGAGTGTCATCGGGAACTCGGGCCGGCAGCAAGCGATAGTGAGGGATTTCGGCAATATAATCTTCGGTTAAAGGCGTATCGTTGATGTAGACGAGGCCGTCATGAACCTCAACTTTTTCTCCCGGAGTGGCGATCGCGCGTTTAATAAAAGCTTGATTGGCGGCGTACCCTTGTTTTTGCAGGAGAGAGGGAGGACTGAAAACGAGAATATCTCCCCGTTGAGTGGGACGAAAATAGTGGGAGAGTTTTTCCACCACGACGCGATCGCCCACGTGCAGGGTGGGATACATGGAATCTGAGGGAATGTAGCGAGGTTCGGCAATAAAGCTGCGAATGATGAAAACAAGGACGAGAGCGATCGTGACAACTTGCAAGTTTTCCCAAATCGTTTTTCGCCAATTCGTATTTTGTGAGGTCGTGCTGGATTTGTCTTTTTCGTCCAAATTCTTATCTGGAGAGGTCATAAATTTGCTCGAGGGATAGAATGCAGTACAACCTATCTTAGCTTATCCCGATACGCTCAATTTTTCGGTTTCTTTAGATACTGTGTTAGGGATGTTGCTCTTACCTCGTTTGGGCCGTTCAAGCAGATACACGTCGAAGGT
The DNA here is from genome assembly GCA_051439525.1 of Spirulina sp. Lineage (GTDB taxonomy): Bacteria > Cyanobacteriota > Cyanobacteriia > Cyanobacteriales > Spirulinaceae > CCY15215. Next base: position 5,651 of record JBFRWJ010000518.1, read on the forward strand.
CATATTGGCTGATATCGATGCCTAGGGGGGTCAAGTCTGTCATTTTCCTTTGGGTAGTTGCTCAAGTCGCGATCGCATCCCTCAATGCTATCCTTGCTGCATCCGAGAAAGGAAGCTCGGAGGCAGCAAGATATTCGGACGGCGTGGAGAATTGCAGGCGGTTCTTTGGTGGCGGTGGTCGCGATCGGCATTTTGGGATTGTTTGCTTGGCATCAGAGTCAACAAAAATTTCGGTACAGAATATACAATTAATTTTGCTTAGGTACTTAACGCTATCGGTCTCCGAAAAAATGACACCGGGCGCGATCGCGACATCTCCCAAACCCGTCTTTTCACACCAGAGGTTGAGTTGGGTGGCAACTCGAACGCAAATCCTTTGATGGTTTCAATGGGATGCCCCGGTCACGAACAGTTCTCCTGCAATGATTTCATAACGTCGATTGCTATCGGGAAAGAGATCCAAGTCGGCGATCGTCCAGAAAATTTTATCCGGGATTACAGTTGTCATCGCTTGATTTGATAGTTGTATCTTTAGGGTACATTTTTTAACCCAAACCAATTTTGAGATAAGAATTTGTGCTCTCCTACTGGGGAATATAGAAAGTCATGTCAATAAATCTAGATAAATCACTCTACTTGTCAAGTCGGGCTGAATGATGCCAAGACCAGACGAGTCGGGGATTTCTCTGGCACGATCGCCACAGGCGCGATCGCGACGATCGCAAATTAACCATTCCCAAAATTGATTAAGTTTCGTAAACTAAAAGCAAACCTAAAAATCAAGGGTGAGAGTTAGCCTGCTTCGGCATGGCTTTGCAACCATTGGTCTTAACCATGGGCCGCCCTTAGCCCCGTCTGGTTAAAGCGGGGAAATGTCAAGAAGATCCATAACGAATTACAGATGACAATTTCGTTCAAAAGTCTGGGACTGTCCGATACTCGCGTCGAGCAACTTGAAAACATGGGGTTTGAAGAGCCGACCGAGATTCAGGCACAAGCTATTCCCCTCTTACTGACGGGGCAAGATGTGGTGGGACAATCGCAGACGGGAACCGGTAAAACAGCAGCCTTTTCGCTGCCCATTCTCGAACAAATCGATCCCCAAGCTCGGACAGTTCAGGCTTTGATTCTGACCCCTACCCGGGAACTCGCCCAACAGGTCACTCAGGCGATCGATGATTTTTGGGGGAATAATAAACCCTCTCATTCCCGCGATCGCTTGCGAGTCCTAACGGTATGCGGGGGTCAGTCCATCGAACGACAAATTCGCAGTTTACAACGAGGGGTACAGGTTATTGTCGGCACCCCCGGACGAGTAATCGATTTATTAGAGCGTAAAGATTTGCGCTTGGAAAATTTGCGTTGGGTGGTCTTGGATGAAGCCGATGAAATGTTGAGCATGGGCTTTATCGATGATGTGAAGAAAATCCTCCAACAAACCCCGGAAGAACGCTGTACGGCTTGTTTCTCGGCCACGATGCCCGAAGAAATTCGCAAGTTGATCGAGCAGTTTCTCAAATCTCCGACGACAGTGGCCGTCAAACAGACCAAAGCGGCTCCCTCTCGCATCGAACAGCGAATTTACAACATCCCCCGAAGCTGGCCAAAAATTAAGGCCTTGCAGCCCATTTTAGAACTGGAAGAACCAGAAGCCGGAATTATTTTCGTTCGCACCAAGCGCGGCGCGGCGGAAGTCACCAGCAAGTTACAAGCGGCGGGACATAACGTAGACGAATATCACGGGGATTTGAGTCAAGGTCAGCGAGAACGTTTAGTTCAGCGTTTTCGGAACGGTCAGGTGAAGTTAGTGGTCGCGACGGACATTGCCGCCCGAGGCTTGGATGTCGAAGATCTCAGCCACGTGATCAACTACGATCTCCCCGATAATTCCGAAACTTACATTCACCGCATCGGTCGCACGGGACGCGCCGGAAAAACCGGGACGGCGATTTCTCTCATTCAACCGATGGATCGCCATTTACTGCGGCGCATCGAATATCGCTTGCGGCAAAAACTGCCCGTCAGTCGTATTCCCTCTCGGGCGGACGTGGAAACCCGCCGCTTGGAGAAACTCAAAGAGCAAATGAAAGAAGCTCTTGCCGGGGAACGCATGGCCTCATTCTTATCGATCGTGAAAGAATTGGGGGAAGAATACGATCCCCACGCGATCGCGGCGGCAGCCTTGCAAATGGTTTACGACCAGTCCTGTCCCAGTTGGATGCAAGGCGATTGGGAAGTCCCCTCAGAAGACTTCTCCAAACCCATCAAGCGTGGCAACAATCGCAATCGGAATTATCGCTCCTCCCACAAGCGCAACGATCGCCCCCGCAGCGATCGCTTTGAAATGCCGAAAAAGGCATCGGTTTCCGATCGCGCCAAGTCACATCTTGGCGATCGTTAACGGTCGTTAACGATCCCCCCGTCCCCCGCAAAAAAAATGTAACAATGGGAAAGATAGGTTTATCGGTCTTTCCTATCCTTACATTCTTCATTCAACGTCAATTGTGGTTTTAAGTCCTTCTGCTATTCCGGTTTCCCGCCCCCATCACAACGCCGATCGCAATCCCCTGCGCTGGCGCGGTCTGATTGAAACCTATCGCGATTTTTTGCCCGTGAGCGATTCAACCCCCGTCGTCACGCTTTTAGAGGGAAATACCCCCTTGATTCCCGCCCCCGCGATCGCCCGGCGCATCGGTCGGGGGGTTAAGGTGTTTCTCAAATACGACGGGTTAAATCCCACGGGCAGTTTTAAAGACCGAGGCATGACCATGGCTTTATCCAAGGCGAAAGAGGCAGGGGATAAAGCCGTGATTTGCGCTTCTACGGGCAATACCTCCGCTTCTGCGGCAGCTTATGCCCGTCGGGCAGGGATTCGGGCGTTTGTCATCGTTCCCGACGGTTACGTGGCGTTGGGGAAAATGGCTCAAGCTCTTTTGTACGGTGCGGAAGTCATTGCCATTGAGGGCAACTTCGATCGCTGCTTGGAAATTGTCCGGGAGATGTCCGAAACCTATCCCGTGACTTTGGTTAATTCTCTCAACCCCTATCGCTTGCAGGGACAGAAAACGGGGGCTTTTGAAATTATCGACGACTTGGGAGAGGCACCGGATTGGCTGTGTATTCCCGTGGGCAATGCGGGGAATATTTGCGCCTATTGGATGGGGTTCTGCGAGTATCGCGACAAGGGGAAAAGCACGCGCTTGCCTCGAATGATGGGCTTTCAAGCTGCCGGATCGGCACCGATCGTCATGGGACATCCCATCGCTTCCCCGCAAACCATCGCAACGGCAATTCGGGTGGGAAATCCGGCCAGTTGGCAAAAAGCGATCGCGGCACAACAAGCCTCGGGGGGAGAAATTAAAGCCGTAACCGATGAAGAAATTTTAGAGGCTTATCGGATTTTAGCAAGTGAGGAAGGAGTATTTTGCGAACCTGCGAGTGCGGCTTCGGTTGCGGGATTATTAAAAGTGAGAGATAGCGTTCCCGAAGGTGCAAACGTGGCGTGCATCCTGACGGGAAATGGTTTAAAGGATCCCGATGCTGCCATCGAACACAGTCATAATGCCATTCATTCCGGCATTGGGTCGGATGTGTCGAGCGTCGCTAAAGTGATGGGATTTTAGAGTTATATTTTTTTAGCGAGAGCTAGAAGGGATCTTGATTTGAAATACCGTTCCCTTCCCCTTCGTCGAGAAACATTCGAGAGAGCCTTGATGGGTTTCGACGATAATTTGATAGCTAATCGATAACCCCAAACCCGTCCCTTTCCCAATGGGTTTCGTGCTAAAAAAGGGATCGAAAATGCGGGGTTTCACCTCTTCGGGAATCCCTTCGCCATTATCGACGATCCGAATGGAAATTTCGGTATTTTCTCTCGACAATCCAGCGATATATTCTGTAAAGATGGTAATTTCGGGCTGGCGATCGGAATCCGGTTGACGAAAGCAGTCTAGTGCGTCGATCGCATTATTAAGAAGATTCATAAACACCTGATTGAGTTGCGCCGGATAACAAGGAACGAGAGGTAAATTATCATAATTTTTAATAATCTGAATTGCACTGCGCTCGGGATAGGCTTTGATTTGATTTTGGAGAATAATAAGGGTATTGTCAATTCCCTCGTGAATATTTGCCTCTTTAAAATCTGCCTCGTCCAAACGCGAAAAACTGCGCAAAGAATTGACAATTTCTCGCACGCGCTGGGATCCCATTTTCATCGATTTCACGACCTTGGGAAAATCTTGTTGGAGAAAAGCCAGATCGGCCTTTTCTAGTTCCTCGTGAATTTCGCGATCGGGTTGGGGATAATACTGCTGATAAAGGGCAATTAATTTGAGCAAAGTTTCCGCGTATTCTTCCGTATGGACGAGATTACCATAAATAAAATTAATCGGATTGTTAATTTCATGAGCAACCCCCGCTACTAATTGCCCGAGACCGGACATTTTTTCATTTTGAATGAGTTGCAATTGCGTACTTTGTAGCTTTGTTAACGTTTCGGAAAGTTCGTCATTCTTTTGTTCCAAAGTCTTAAAAGACTGTCGAATTCGTGCGGTCATATAGTTGAATGCGTTTGCCAAAATGCCCCATTCATTGCGATTTTTTATATTCACTCGGGTTGTAAATTCCCCGTGACTGATTTTGTTTGCGGATCGGGTTAAATATTCGAGAGGAGCAATGAGCGATCGCGCAATTTTGAAACTCAAAAAAATGGAAATTCCAATGGCAATCATTAACAGAATCACCATCAAAACCATTAAACGATGGATCGGGGCATAAACTTCCCAGATGGGGAGTTCTACAACAACGCGCCAATCGACCCCGTAAACAAAAGAACTTGTTCCCAATACTTTAATATTTCGCAAACCTCGATAAACATTTAAAGAATCGGAAAGATTGAGGTTTAAAGTTTGGATTAAATCGCGATCGCTAAGGGTTTCTAAGGTGACTTCTTGATAGGCTTCCTTGGCCGCGAGCTTTTTAGCAATGACTCGATTGCGATTGTCTAAAATATAAACATAGCCCGTTTGACCGATCTGCGATCGCGCGACGATAGCATTTAAAAAGTCGAGATTAATGGTTGCGACTAAAACGCCCTGCGATCGCCCGTCGGTATCTTGTAAAGGCAGCACGAGGGTGGTTGCGGGAACGTTCAGTTCTTTATTTAATTCAACGCGATGAATATAACGAACTTGTTGGTGAATTGCGGTGGCGATGCCGGTTCTCCGAATCGAAGCTAAGGCAAAATCGGCGGCATTTTCTCGGCGATAGGGGGCGATCGCGGTTAAAATTTTTCCCTTTTTGCTCGCGATCGCGACCATTTCATAAGCATCATTTTCCCGCGTCAATCCTTCTAAAAGCGTGCGTCTAATCTCATCGGGAAGAGAACTCAAACCGCGTATTTTTTGTAAATAGCTTAACTGCTGCTGAAAATCGTCCAAGTGAGTTCTGACCTCTCGGGCGATGCCTAATGCCCGTTCTTCCTGTAACTCCCGCGTTCTATTCTGCTGTGTTTCTCGACTCAATTCAATCGCAATCCCTCCCACGATCGCTAAATTTCCCACCACTAAGGCAATCAAACTATAACGCAGCCAATTTTCAATCGAAAGGGAACGAAGGAAGCGAATGCGTTGAATGATTTGTTTCCTCAATCGTTTTTTACATTGGGATTTGTTGCGGAATAAACCCATCATACTTGTATGCGATCTCCCCTCAAATTTCCAGCAGTTCGCTGCGAGATAAATTCAACGATAAGCCAAATGCTTGCGGTCCTCCCACTTGTTCTAAGGCTTTTTTCACAAAGGAATCATCAACCAAATCCCCAACTACGCGATCGGGAGAAAGTTGCTGCAAAAAGTCGATTTTGTCTTGGATAAAAGTGCGTTTGAGTTCTCGGGTCAGCGATCGCGTGTAGGAGGGAAAGGGATAGGGTTGAAAATCAATGCGGCGCGATCGCCATTGAGGGTGGACGATCGCGCCTTCCCGGATATAATAATCGCGATCGTAAGAAGCCAAAACTCGATCCAAAACCGAGACGGAATGGGGCATATATTGTCCCCCATCCAAGGAAAGAAGATGAGCCAATTCCGGACGATGCTCCCGAGACCATTGTTGCGATTTAACAATAGCATTAACGACCTTTTGCGTCCATTGGGGGCGTTCGTTAATATCGTCTTCGTGCATGAAAACAACGCAACATGCGTGATCTTTCCAAATATCTCCCGTGAGGCGCAAAATTTTGCCCGTCCCTTGGGTTTCGGCGGCGGAATTGTAGGGTTCGGCGACGATATACCCGGCAATATCTCCTCGATAAAGGGCGGAAAGCATATCGGGAGGGGGAAGAACCACCAAACGGACTTCTTTGGGTTTGAGGGCAATATGAGGGGGTTTGGCGGTGGGTTGCAATCCTCGTCCCCGCAGGAGAATTTGGAGGACGATGTTATGAATGGAATACCAAAAGGGGATCGCGATCGTGCGTCCTCCTAAATCTTCCGGGCGATCGATCTCGGGGAGGACGGTAATGGCAGATCCATTGGTGTGATTCCAGGCGACGACTTTACCGGGAAACTCGAGACCGTAGCGCACCCAGATTGTCGTTGGCATCAAGAGGTGAACGATATTGACTTCGCGCTTGATAAATGCGTCAACGATCGCGCTCCAAGAACGGAATTTTTGCGGGGGTAGGGTTTCCAGTCCTTCTGCCCGATAAAAGCCCTTATCGTAAGCTGCCAGTAAGGGCGACGCATCGGTAATGGGAAGATAACCCACTTTGACGGGGCGATCGCGCGATCGCTCTCTTTCGGATAGGGGAGATCGACTGCAACTGCCCATTACGGTGGACACGCCAACGGCAGTGGAAAATAAACTTGTTAATTTGAGAAATTGACGGCGATTATATTGCAATTTTAATTGAGAGCGCGAACGATGAGCAATGGAAAATATGGTTAGATATAATACCCTTTCATGTTTTTTTCCATCCTTTCTAACATTATTTTGCTTGAATATCTACCCAAAAATTATGAATGTTTTGTTAATTAACGTGAAGTTTTCATGAAGAAATAAGCAAGACCAAAGGTTTTTCCGTATTATTCTTACTCTTGATTCTCTGTGTTTTGAGAGTTTTTAAAAACTAGAAAAAACAAGATGATAAGCGAGATCTATGTCCACCCACGGAAAAAGGTTGTTTCTTGCCAACCATTGGCTGCCAATTTTTCTATCTCTTGTAACTCGGGATCGTTGAGTTGTTGAAAGGCTTTTGCGACATTGATATTGGATTCTAATTGTGCTGCATCGTCCGCCGCGATAATCGCACAATGCACCCCCGGTTGAGAAAGAGAATATCCAAAGGCTTGTTCAATTCCCGTCAATCTTCCCGGTTTAAAAAGGCGTCCGTAAGAGAGGACTTTCATGGCAATTACGCCCGTATTTTCTGCTTGCGCCATGGGTAAAATATGAGGAACAAAAGGACGGGGATGTTGGCGATCGGCGGCATTGATGGGAACGAGAATGGTATCGAAAGGATAGCGGCGAATTCCTTCCGCGATCGCATCGGGTTCGTGATGTCCCGTAATGCCGCTAAAACGAACGATTTTTTGTTCTTTAGCTTCTTGTAGTGCTTTTCCCGCACCATTTTTGCTCGTAATTTTGTCAATTTCATCTAAAAAAGAAATGTGATGTAACTGCCAAAAATCGAGATAATCCGTTTTGAGGCGCTCGAGCGATCGTTCCAAGTCTCGCCATGCCCCATCCCGATCTAATTTAGCCGTTTTAGAAGCAATCAAAACTTGCGATCGATAGGCGGGTAAAACCATCCCAAAATTTTCTTCACTGGGTCCGTAATTGGCGGCGGTATCAAAATAGCGAATGCCTAACTCAACGGCTTTTTCTAATAAAATAGCCGCTTCTTTTCCTCGTCCCCGTTGGGATAATGGCGTGTGGGCTCCTCCCAAGCCGAAAATGGGGACGGAAATGCCCGTTTTGCCTAAAATGCGCTCGGGTATTTCCGTTGGCGGTAATCTTTTACTCCCCATCCCCTCCTCTTCTCTTCCTCTTTTCTCCTCTTCTCCTGCTCTTTTCTCCTCTTCTAACCCAACAGAAGCACAATTTTGCGTGAGGAGGGATCCCCCTGCGATCGCGGCTGCAGTTACCGCACTCGTTGCCATAAACTCTCGGCGTTTAACTTTGCGTTCGCTCATTCCCAAACCTCTCAAAGCTACACTTTATAGTTTAACGACTATCTCCAATTTTTGGCCGCAATCATCTCAAAAGTGGCCTCGGATACCAGCACAAAATCTTCAGATTGATAAGTCTGCAAACACCAAGATTTAAACTCCATCATGGCTTTGACGAACTCTTCTTCAGAAACCTGCCAACAAAGCCCAAATGCTCGCATTTGGTACATGGCCAGTAATTCCCCAACGGTTTGTTTGACTGGCCATTTAACGGCTGTAATTGGCTCTACCGTTGCCCCCAGTTCTAGCAATGCCCATTTGATATTGTCGCCAAAGGGAGCCAGTTTCATGCTCTCTTCAATTTTCTGGGGAATGGTGGGGCGATCGCGAGATAAAATCCCTCGAAATACATTTTCTAATTCCCGTTGATGGGGAGTTAAGAGATTTTCGCAAGCCAAATAAATTCCTGTAGGTTTGAGGACGCGTTGAATTTCTTTCAGTCCTTCCATCCAATCGGGAAGAAGGTGTAAAATATGAGTGGTTAGCACGACATCAAAAGAATTATCGGCAAAGGGAAGAGAAGACGCATCGCCTTGAAGGAGGGTTAATTGATGGGGAATCTTTTGCACTTTTTGGCGCAACCGTTCCATCATATTTTCTGAGGCATCCAGCCCCGTATACTGGTAGCCTTTTTTAATAATGGGGAATGCCGTTCGTCCCGTGCCAATACCCGGTTCGAGGAATGTTGTTTCTGGCGTTGCGCCGACAAATTTGAGAATGCGATCGCCGATTTGTTCCGAGATTTCTTCGGGTAAGGGTCGGGTGCGATCGTAGAGATGGGCAATGCGATCGTAACTGTAGTCACTCATAATGATTTGAGGTCAGGCAATTGCTACTTTTACTCAAATTCCCGTACCATCTCTACAGATAGAGATAAAGCCTCTGCCACTTGTTCCACTGTTAACCCCATTGCCAACAATCGAGGAATCGCTTCTCGTCGGGCTTGTTCGGCTTGCTGTCGGGCTTGTTCGGCTTGCTGTCGGGCTTGTCGTTCTTCTGCTCGTTCTCGTTCTGCTCGTTCTGCTCGTTCTCGTTCTTGCTCCTTTTGTTCCATCACTTCGACGAAACTGACAAAACGCACTCCATCAGGACGATATAATTGTAACTCTCGATTAACAAATTCAAACCGAATTCTCAAGCGAGGACTAATCCAACCTGCCATTGAGGAAATGGGTTCTAATCTTCTCCCCGATCGCAGCCAACCTTTGAGGGTTCGACGGATCGGATCGTAGAGATAATATTCTTCTACTCCGTAATCCTCGTAAAATTCCCGGATTTCTCCTTCTAATTTTCTCACGCTGTTGCTTTGGGAAACAATTTCAAACACCACTTGTGGGGCGATATTTCCTTCTTCCCATTGCTTGTAAGAGCGGCGATCGCCTTTGGGTCGTCCCCAGGCTACCATCACATCCGGTGCTTGGACGATTGTGGGTTGTCCTTCCACGGGATACCAAAACAAATCTCCCGCTACAAAGACATTGGCATCGTCTTTATAGAGAGTATCGAGTCCCCCTTGGATGGTGACAATTAAACGGAATTGAACGGTGTTATCTGCCAAGGGTTTGCCATCGCTTTCGGGATAAAAAATGGGAGGTTGCGCAATCGTCATCAGTTCGCGTTGCTGGGGGGTGAAGTTCTAGACACTTTTTCCTAGAATAACACTTTTCAATCAACAATGGAGAATTGGCAATCCCCAAGAGTTCGTCTCAAACTTGTCCGAGGGCTTGTTGCTGCATTTTAGAGCTAAAACGCAACAACAAATCTCGATCGCTTTATTTTTTAAGTCGCAATTGTAGGGCTTCTCGAGCTTGTTCGCGATCGTCGAAATGGATTTTTTCCGTGCCTAAAATTTGATAGTCTTCGTGACCTTTTCCGGCAATTAAAACCCCATCTCCGGGTTGAGCTTCCAAGATCGCCGCACGAATGGCTTTAGCGCGATCGCCTTCGACAATGGGTTTAATTTCTGAAGGAATGCCGGCTAAAATATCCTGTAGAATTCGTTCGGGATCTTCCGTGCGGGGATTATCGGAAGTGACGACGGCAAGATCGGATAATTCTGCGGCAATTTTCCCCATTTTCGGACGCTTAGTGCGATCGCGATCGCCCCCACAACCAAAGACGCAAATCGCTTGACCCGGAATAAAAGGACGTGCGGCTTTTAACATATTTTCTAAACTGTCGGGAGTGTGGGCATAATCGACAATTACGCTGATATCTTGTTCGGGGTGAATTTGCACTCGTTCCATGCGTCCGGGAACGCCAGAAAACTTTGGCAGGTGGGGTAGAATTTGCTCTAATTCTACGCCTAAATGCAGCACTGCCCCTACGGCAGCGAGGAGATTGGCTAAGTTAAACTGACCGACGAGGGGAGATTGAAAAGCAATGTCACCTTTGGGAGTATGCAGCATCCCTTTTACGCCACTGGCTTCGTACATAAGTTCGCTCAGCCACAAATCGGCACGAGAATCGGCAATACTGTAACTCCAAACGCGATCGCGGGGGAGGCGATCGATTAATCGTTTGCCATAAGGATCGTCCCAATTCACAATCCCCTGTCCTTTCAAGTATTCGTCCCCAAATAGCAAGGCTTTGGCCTCGAAATAGTCTTCCATGGTGGGATGATAATCCAAATGATCTTGAGTGAGGTTGGTGAAAACGCCTACCTCAAAAACGCATTCTTTTACCCGTCCCTGCTCCAAAGCATGAGAACTGACTTCCAGCACCGCATACTGGCTTCCTCCTTGGACGGCTGCAGCTAATTGTTTCTGCAAGTCGATCGCGAAAGGAGTCGTATAAGTTGCCGTTTTTTCGTATCCCGGCCAGCGCGCGTAGAGAGTGCCGAGCAAGGCAGTGGGGGATTGAGTGCAGTTCAAGAAAAACTCGATTAAATGAGTCGTGGTGGTTTTGCCATTCGTTCCCGTTACGCCGATCGCTTGTAACTGTTGAGTTGGGTTGTTGTAGAATTTTGCCGCAACTTTGGCACAAGCGACAGACATATTCTCCGCTTGGATGAGACAAACCGGATCTTTGGGGGGATATTGGCTTGCAGCGTGAGGGGTAATCAACGCGGCGATCGCTCCTTGGGCGATCGCGCTTTCCCAGAATTCTCCCCCATCCACCCGCGTCCCGGGCAAGCCAATAAATAAATCCCCGGCTTTACAAGCATGGGAGTTCGTAGAGAGTCCTTTGACTTCAGTTTCTAAGGCCGAATGTTCCGGCAATGGTTCGATTTCGGGGATGTTGGCTAATAATTCCTTCAGTTTCATCATTTTTAGCGATCGACGTGGTTCATCGATCGATTATTAATCCTCACGAGCCGCATTGGGAAGTGCGCGGTTGGCAATATTGAGTTTGTGTTCCCAAGCTTGCCAACGGCGCACTCTCTATTATCTCTTTCTCCTGGGGACCGACCTACTGAACCAGATTCAAATTCTGGTAATTATCCTCCGTGATGGGAACTAAACGAGTGACTCGGGGACTGCGACCCTCTCGGATGAGGCGGATAATTTTCGGGCTTTCGGGAGTCAGGTCAATCTTAGCAAAGAAAAAGCGATCGGAATTGGCAGTGAGAAAAAACGGCTTGCGTATTTCATCTCCTGATTCGTTACAAGAGAAGCGAATCGATGATTGTCCTCGTCCTTGCGAAATGGAACAGATGATTTCACCCGAGACCGTTTTGACTTCTACAGGGAGCACATCTAGGGGAAGCTCGGGGATAGGGAGTGAGATTAAAGGTTCGGTTGGGGGTAGGGTGGGTTCGGTGAATGGGGGTGGGGATGGGGGTGGGGTTGGGAATGGGTCGGTGAAGTGGAAGTTATCGGGAGCTAAACTCACGGTGTTGCCATTATTATCGGTAATGGTTGAACCCAAACCAAATTCACCGTGCGTGACCTCGTATTTGTCTACATACAATACGTCCTTGAAAGTGCCAAAATTGGTTGCCAAGGTAATAGGAGGGAATTGTAACGTGTTAGCGACACGATTGCCGTATACAGTCACGTCTATGCCACTAAAGAGAATTGGACCATTGGGGGTATGGGCCGTTCCACTCGCTAGGAGGTATAGTGGTGAGGCATAGCTGGGTTGATCCTGCCCATGAGGGGGGTTCGGATCTATTTGTAATAGGACGGGCGGAGCTCCTGGATTTCCTGGGGCAATTATCGTTTCAAACAAGTAAGGATTTTTGCTAGCATCCTCGAAACTAAAATCTGCCGATTGAATTCGCCCTTGATCTGTCTCTAAATAACCGGCAACAGGAGCATTTGCGAACGTGTTGGGGTCATTATCGAAAAAAACGAGAGTTCCGCCAGTAATGAGAATCTGCGCCTGTACCGTCGTCCCCAGTAAGGTCGCCCCTGCGGCGAGAAGCAAAGATGCTAAAATTTTACTGCCTTTCATGGTTCTTTCTCCTAAATTCATTGGGTCGTTATCCCCAAATCCGCATTATTTAGGAGCTTTTTTCGCTTCTCCCGTAGGGGCAATTCCTGAATTCCCCCTACGGAGTGTCTGCAATTTTGTTACACCATCTGATGTAACCGGATTTGGGATTAGAATGTCAAAGTTGTCCGAATCGCCCCGATCGCAATGGTGTCACTATCCGTATTGTGGCTGGGATTGAATATGACGATGACCCCGGGGGTAATGGCGATATTGTCGCTGATTCGCCAGTAATACAATGCCTCCGAATGAAAAGTGCGATCGCTCCGTCCTTCCGTGGTTACCCCGAATGTCCCCGCAAACACACTGGGGATATTTCCCGAAAGCACGCCATTGTTCCGTAAATTGGAGCCGGTAATGCGGGGGGGTTGTCCGAAGAACACCGCACCATAGTTGTCTTCTCCCCCTAAATCCGGGAAGTTCAGTCCGAACATCCAATTCACCGTTTGTACGTTTCCCGAATGAGAGACCAAACTGGAGTCGGTATAGCCAAACCAACTGAGAAATTCCACTTCCGGAATAATTGCCCAGTTCAGTGTTGCGCCCACCGCATCTGTTGATAGCCGAGA
>JBFRWJ010000519.1:0-6194 GCA_051439525.1 Spirulina sp.
GAGTCGGTTTGACCACTATGTCCGGTATGGGCATGCAAATGTCGGGAGTCGGTTTGACCACTATGTCCGGTATGGGCATGCAAATGTCGGGAGTCGGTCTGCCGACCATGTCGGGTGTGGGCATGCAAATGTCGGGAGTCGGTCTGCCGACCATGTCGGGTGTGGGACTAACCATGTCAGGAATGGGAATGGGACTAACCATGTCCGGCGTGGGCATGTCGGGTGTTGGTTTTTCTGCTTCTGCACCCCCGATCCGCCCTCGCAAATTCTGGTTGGTTGCTGATGCGGAATTAATTATCTATGGGGCAACCGAACCCGATGCGACGGTGACGATTGGCGGCAAACCCATCAAACTCAATTCCGATGGTACATTCCGCTTCCAAATGTCCTTCCAAGATGGTCAATTGGATTATCCCATCATGGCAGTTGCTGCCGATGGGGAACAAACGCGTTCCATTCACATGAACTTCAATCGCGCCACACCTTCGCGCCATACCAATACAAAAGAAGAAGCTGTTTTAGAGTGGTTCCAACAGTAATTCTCTTGTAAGTCCAATCTTTAGCCCCGGCCTCGCGTCGGGGTTTTATTTCCAATTCGCACACAATTCCAGCGATCGCAGAGTAAATTGCCATGATAATCTATATCAGTCAGCGATCGGTTAGAACTGAGGGCAGCCCCGACAACAAATAACCAATAACCAACAACCAATAACCAACAACCAACAACAAATAACCAATAACTAATAACCAACAACCAGATTATGTTTCAATTTTTGACCAAATTGGGTTATCTGTGTAGCGAATCCCTATCGAGTTTGCGACGGGGAGGCTGGATGAATTGGGCGGCAATTAGTACCGTAACGGTTCTCCTGTTTTTATTTGGTGTTTGCTTGCAAACCTCTTGGCAATTGGATTCGCTGCTCGATCACTTTGGCAATCAATTGGAAATTTCCGTGTATCTCACGCCGGAAACCCGAGGCGAAACCGTCATGCCAATGGTACGGAATATTCCTCATATTAAAGATATTAGAACAATTCCCAAGGAACGCGCTTGGCAATCTTTACTTACAGAATTAGGTCTTACTGATGTTGAAGAGGCAACCGAACAACTCGAGGGGAATCCTTTAGTTGATGAATTGAAAGCGATCGCGGATAATGCCCAAAAAATACCGATTATTGTGGAACAATTGCATAAAATACCGGGAGTCGATCGCATTGTCTATGTCAATGAAGCCAGGGAACGGTTGCAACAAATTCAGCGCGGTTTGAGTTGGCTCGGGATTGTTCTGACTACCGTACTATCTTTAACGGCGATCGCGGTCATTACAACGACTCTCAATTTAATTGCCGTCGCACGGCGCAATGAGTTAGAAATCATGCAATTAGTGGGGGCAACTAAGGTTTGGATTTTTCTCCCGTTTATTTTTCAAGGTGTGATTTTTGGTTTGGTTGGTGGTGGACTCGCCTTAGTCTTTATTACTACGGTGAGAGCGCTTTTGTCTAATCTTTTGTTTGTGCAAACAGACTTTCTCAAATTTCTCGTAGAAGGATTAAAATTAAGTTCCCTACAATTAAGACTTTTACCAATTATTATTTTTACATTAGGTATTTCGGTGGGGACAATTGGAAGTTTTTTCGCGATTCGCCGTTTTTCTTTTCGTTAGTTGTTAGTTGTTAGTTGTTAGTTGTTGGTTATGGGGTACTCGATAGAATTGAAAACATTAGCGATCGCGTAAATTCCCGTTTTTTGGGTAAATTCTTGCAACAATACACGATTGTCTGAAAACTGACGGCGCTTCATCAAAATTCTCTCTCTTTTTCAACGATTGGCTTTTCGCGATCGCCTGGAATTGCTAAGAATCTTAGCAGATTGATTCACAATATTAAGTTATGTTACGGATTGTAAACTCCTCCCCGTATCGAGGAAATTACACCGAGAAAGGATATAATCATATTGAAATGAGTTTATCGGGTGTATTTGTTTTCTTTACAACCTTAAAATAATCTTACCAACGTCAAGCTTCGTTGAAGATTTTGCAAGTACCGATCTCGCTCAAATTGGGTCTAGGATTGGGAAAAGGACGTGAATTGATGGATTGGCAACTTCCTCCGATAGAAAACTTAACCAATGGAACTCTCGCGCAATTCGCTGCCATCAAACAGGGACAATATCTCGTGGTTTTGGGAGAAATGCAGCGTCGCTTGTCTGCATCCGAGCAAAACAATGGGGAAATTCTCTCCCGAGACATCCTCGAACCCTTGGGGCAATGCTTGAATGTCGATCGCATTGTCTGCTATAAAATCAAGAAAAATAAACGAGAAGAATGGTTTGCTGGCATTGAGAGTCAATGGTCTTCTGAAGCGATGCTGCCAATCTTAGAAAAAACTTGCGATCGCTCCTTTCATCTCATCGCTCCCGAGTGGATTCAACAACTTTTAGAGGGAAAATCGATTTTTCGGACTGTCTCGACCTTATTGGAAGAACGATGCCGATTTTTTAATGTTTTGGGTATTCGCGATGTTTTACTCGTTCCCCTTTTAGCCAATGATAAACTATATGGCGCGATCGCGGTGGGATGTTGCCGAAGAGCCAAGCAATGGCATCAGACGGAAATGGAGTGCTGTCGTTTGGGTGCAAGCATATTAGCGGCTGCATTAGAGCGCAAACGTTCGGCAATTAAGTTAAAGAAATCTCACCAAGAATTATCGGATCTTAAATATGCTCTCGATCGCGCGGCGATCGTTGCCGTTACCGATCCTAGTGGAAAAATTACTTACGCGAATGATAAATTTTGTGAAATTTCCCAATATTCGCGAGAAGAGCTACTCGGACAAACCCATCGTTTGGTCAAATCCGATTATCACGATCGCGCATTTTTTCACGAACTTTGGTCAACCATTGCGCGAGGAGAAATATGGCATGGAGAAATTAAAAATAGAGCCAAGAATGGCAGGCATTATTGGACGGAAACCACAATCGCTCCTTTTCTGGATGAAAGCGGTAAACCTTGGCAATATCTTGCCATTCGTTTGGATATTACTCCACGTAAAAAGATTGAGAAAGTTCTCAAACAATTAAACGAACAACTCGAGGAAAAAGTTTTAAAACGCACGGTCAGTATCGAACGGACTAATCAAAAATTACAGAAAGAAATTACGCGATCGCGAAATATTGAAGAAGCATTGCGCTCCAGCGAAGAAAAAAATACCGCGATTTTGAATGCGATTCCCGATCTAATCTTTCGCGTCAATCGCCAAGGAATTATTCTCGACTACCGCAGTGCAAAATTAATGTTACCCACTTCTCTGCTGCTACAAACCCAGCAATTATCGAGTTTTCACGTTGAGGAAACCATCGATCGCGATCGTGAGTTTGTCGGTCAAAATATTTTTGAGATTTTTTCTCACGATTTAGCGGTTTTTACACTTTATCATGTCAAACTAACCCTCGATACGGGAAAGAGACAAACCGGAGAATACGTCCTCCCAATCGAGAGGGAATGGCATCATTATGAAGCGAGATACGTCTGCAGTGGTTCTGATGAAGTCTTAGCGATCGTTCGCGATATTACCATTCGGAAAAAAGCGGAAGCAGCCCTCAAACACTCGGAAGAATTATTGAAAAGGAAAACCGAAGAATTGCAAGCGACTTTAGATGAGTTACGAAATACCCAATCCCAACTCATTCAAAATGAAAAAATGATTAGCTTGGGACAGTTAGTGGCCGGAATTGCTCACGAGATCAATAATCCACTAACCTTTATTTATGGCAATATCGAATTGCTTGGAGAATATATTCAAGACTTGTTTCATCTTGTTGAGAGTTATCATCAAGAATACGATATCCCAGAGAGTACCATTCGAGGAGAATTAGAGGATATCGATTTAGATTTTCTCAAAGAAGATGTGCCAAAACTCCTCGAATCCGTCAACAATGGGACGAAGCGGATTCAAGGAATCGTGAAAAGTTTGCGCGTTTTTTCCCATCTCGATGAAGCTGCGGAGAAACCCATTGACATCTCTGAAAGTCTTGATGCAACATTAATGCTCCTTCAGCATCAATTGCGCGGAAATCAGTCTCGACAAGCGATCGCAGTCACAAAGAATTATCAAGATGTACCGAAAGTTAACTGTTATGCAGCACAAATCAATCAAGTTTTTCTCAATATTTTGAGTAATGCCATTGATGCGTTAGAAGAGCGACGAAAATCATCAAATCTAGATATTCCGGAAATTCTGATCGGGACGGAAGCGATCGCCAACAATCGCGTTCAAATTAAAATCTGCGATAATGGTGCGGGAATCAGTCCGGACATTCAATCGCGAATTTTCGATCCTTTCTTTACTACTAAATCAGTGGGTCGCGGTACGGGTTTGGGATTGTCGATCGCCCATCAAATTATTGTTACCCAACATGGCGGAGAACTTAAGTTCGCATCCGAACTCGAGAAAGGAACTGAAGCGATCATTGAATTGCCCGTCGCGTTGCCCAAAAAATAATCCCGCACCCTGAAATTTACGTTAAAATAACTTAACGTAACTTAACATTGTGGGGCGATCGTGCAAGCAGCAACTCTTTTACCGACTCAATCCCTACCGGGGAATTACTGGCAATGGCGAGGTCATTCTCTCTATTACGTCAAAGCCGGAGAAAAACGCAATAATCGTCCTCCCCTTCTCCTTATTCACGGTTTTGGGGCTTCTACCGACCACTGGCGCAAAAATATCTTAGAACTGCAAGAGGATTTTGAAGTGTGGGCGATTGATTTATTGGGTTTCGGACGGTCTACGAAGGCCAATATACAATATTCTGGGGATTTGTGGCGGGATCAGTTACATGATTTTATTACCGAAATCATTGGCAAACCCGTTGTTTTAGTGGGGAATTCCCTTGGGGGTTACGCTTCGTTATGCGTGGCAGCACAACGTCCCCAATCGGCTGCGGGTTTGATATTATTAAACAGTGCGGGACCGTTCTCGGAAACGGGGAATGCGGTCAAGAAAAATCCCTTGCAAACCGCGATCGCCAAGACAATGCGATTCATTTTTTTGCAACCGTGGGGGTGTTTCCTCCTCTTTCAATATCTGCGCCGTCCGCAAATCATTCGCCGTACCTTAGAAAAGGTTTATTTGGATAAAAGTGCCGTTACCGATCGCTTAGTAGAGGAAATTTATGCTCCCTCCTGCGATCCCGGTGCTTTGCAAGTTTTTGCCTCAGTTTTCAAGTCTCCCCAAGGGGAAAAAAATGATGTTTTGCTTTCCCAGTTGCAACATCCCTTATTGATGATTTGGGGAGAAGGAGATCCTTGGATGAAAGTGCGCGATCGCGCCCCGAAATTCCGGCAATATTATCCCAGTTTAACCGAACATTTTCTCCAAGCGGGTCATTGCCCTCATGATGAGGTTCCCGAACAAGTGAATCAACTCATTCGCGATTGGATTTTGACCCAGAAAGCCTAAAGAAAACCCGGGCAATTGCGATTAGACGTGCTTTCTCCCCATCTCATTATCCGGAAACCCGCAACATTCGGGCTTCAATTTCTGCCCAAGTTTGCGGAGATACCCTGACAGCAGCTTGTTTGCAGCGCACAATTAATTGATTGGCGTAAAGATAGTTTTTAAAAACCTGTATTTCGGGTGCCGATAAGCACATTAGTTCTGGGGTTAGTCCAAAGGCTTCCAGGAAACAGTGCTGGAGGTGTTGGCTAAAGGCGTTAATATCGGTAGACCCCTCTTCGATCGCCTGCAATCGTTCGATTAAAACCGCGATCGCCCCGTCCTGAAAAATTTCCAATTGCTGTAGTTTTTGGGCGAGTTCGAGGGCGGGGCGGCTCTCTCCTACATCAACTAATGCTTCTGTTAGGACTCTGGTGAGAGCGGGAGCAAGGGCGCGGGCAAGGTAGTGGGCAGGAGTGAGAGCTAAAGCGAGGGCAATCGCAATCGCGCGTTTGGTGGTGGGTTCATATTTGCCTTCAGTTTCCGTGGTAATGCGATCGCTCCAACGTAGCAGCGATCGTGGGGTTTGTCCTGCTGGGGTATCGAGAAATCGATCGGCTTCTCGTTCCATCCATAATAACAAGCGATCGGCACCTCCTCGCATCAATCCAGCGATTAACACAAAGACTTCTTGCCAGTGCATTTCTTGGAGGCGAGTTTTAACAACTTCTTCAATTAAATCATTATCGGTAATGTAT
>JBFRWJ010000520.1:0-6005 GCA_051439525.1 Spirulina sp.
TTAAAACTTAAGTCCGGTGACGAATTTGCTATCGGACTTAAATTCTGAAACCTGTAGTTGGTATTGTTAATTTTTCCTTAAACTTTTTCAGAACTGTAACAAAACTCAATACTTGGTTACAATAGGAAAATTAACCCGATCGCCAACCGCAACAATTCTTCATGCCAGCCAACTCCACCACTCGGAACGCTTTTCTCGAACCCCTCATCCTCATCGCTCCGTTTTTCCTTTGGGGAACCGCAATGGTCGCCATGAAAGGCGTGATCCCGAATTCCACCCCCTTATTTATGGCAGGATTTCGCCTCGTCCCCGCCGGACTCTTAATCTTAGCCGCCGCCGCAATTTTCAAACTCCCCCAACCGAAAACTTGGCAAGCATGGGGGTGGATCGGCATTTTCGCCCTCTTGGACGGGTTAATGTTTCAAGGCTTTCTCGCGGAAGGATTGGCGAGAACCGGAGCCGGTTTGGGGTCTACCCTCATCGACTCCCAACCCATCGCCATCGCCCTACTCTCCAGTTGGTTATTTGGGGAAGCGATCGGACTCTGGGGCTTTCTGGGATTAGCGATCGGGGTTGTCGGCATCGGCTTGGTCGGGTTACCCGATGAATGGATTCTCAACAGCTTAACTCACTTTTCTCTCTCGGGTGTGGCGAACTGGGGCAGTTTATTCAATAGCGGAGAATGGCTGATGCTCTGTGCTTCCCTCTCAATGGCTCTGGGAACGATTTGCATTCGTTATGTGAGTCGCCATGTCGATCCCGTTGTCGCTACGGGTTGGCACATGATTTTAGGAGGATTGCCCCTATTTGCCCTGTCCGCATTCTGGGAGCAAAATCAATGGGTTAATATTGACGGCACAGGCTGGCTGGCCTTGGGATATTCCACCGTATTCGGCAGCGCGATCGCTTATGCTTTATTCTTCTATATCGCCTCGAAAGGAAACCTCACGAGCTTTACGGCTTTAACTTTTCTGACCCCGATATTTGCCCTTATTTTCAGCAATATTTTCCTGGCAGAAATTCTCAGTCCCCTCGAATGGACGGGAGTCAGTTTAACTTTAGTGAGTATTTACCTGATCAATCGACGAGACCAGCTCGATCGCCAGTGGCAGAATTTTCGCCGTCAACTCTCTTCCCCTCCCCAGTTCAAAGATCCCCAACCCATTACCCTAAAAGTTACGGATTCCGAACCCGTCCGGTAGAAGGAATTTCAGGAAGAATTAACCAAAAGGGGATAGCCGATTTATCCCCTTTCCGCGATCCTCGCGCTAAGATTGTCGAGAGAGAATCTCGGGTTTGTTTTTTTGCTGCGATTGAAGGAAATTAATGTTCCTTCATCCTTTCTCCTTCCTCCTTCCTCCCTTTAAAGAATGTTTGGCGATCGCATTTTCTCCTTTTTCTTATTGTCCTTCGTGGCTACTGGCATGAGTTTCGGCAGTCCCGAAATTCCCATCGCTTTCGCCCAATCTCCTTTAGAATCAACTCCGATCGCCCAAGCACAAGAGGAGCAACAACCCGAAAATTCTGAGGAAGAGACCGTACAACTCAAACTCGGAGACGAAGGCGAGATCGTTACCGAATTGCAAAACCGACTCAAGCAACTCGGTCACTACGAAGGAGAGCTGACGGGGAAGTATGATGAAAAAACCCAAGAGGCGGTCGCTAAATTTCAAACCAGTCAAAAGCTAGAGCCGACGGGCATTTTTGACGAAGCCGCCTTCGACAAATTGAGGGATCTTCAAAATATTCCCACCCCGAGAAGAAGGCGACCCCCCCGACAACGCCCTTGGGGCTGGAAAAGAAAGCTCGTCTTTATCGGCGGGGGAGGATTGGTTCTGCTGATCGGAATGGGTGGATCGATTGTTTTATTGTTGCGCTACATTAACCGGGGCTATCAACCCAATGAGCAGGAGATAGACGAGGGTGAAATTGAAGAAAGTGAGGAAATCAAACTGACGGAATTATACCCGATCTCGCAACCCTTACGCAAAGCTGAAACTCTCGTCAAAGAAGATGAATTAGAGAATGTTGATGAAAGCGATGTTCGTGAAAGCGATATTCATGAAAGCGATCGCCCGGAAACGGAAACTTTCCCGCCTCCTTTCCCGACTGCTCCTGTAAGCGAACCCCCCGATACTTGGCAAGAATCTCCATCCCCATCCTTTGCCGACAATCATCCCTTCGCCCCCGAAGTTGCCCCTAGCGATCGCTCGAGTTTAACGCCAAGTTTCGCTAAAGAAGCACCTCACAGCCATCCAAATTTAATCAAAAGTCCCCTCGATCCTATTGAAGAACTCATTCGCGAGTTACATTCTCACGATCCCGACAGGCGAACTAAAGCCATCTGGGAATTGGCGCAACGGGCGGACTCTCGAGCGGTTCAACCCCTAGTGAGCTTGCTTTTAGAGTCGGACTCCCACCAACAATCTCTCATTTTAGAAGCCCTCTCCCAAATCGGAACTCGCACCCTCAAACCCATGAATCGTGCTTTGGCACTGTCATTGCAAGACGATAATGCTCAAGTCCGGAAAAATGCCATTCGCGATTTAACCCGCGTGTATACCTTAATTGCCCAATTGAGCCAATTGATTTACTATGCCACCGATGACCCGGATCCGGAGGTGCAGGAAACAGCCAAATGGGCTTTGGGTCAACTCAGTCACATTCGCATGCTGCCAAGCGATCGCAACCATGAATGAAGCCAAAAAATTACAAGTTTTATTTGCCTCTACCCCTGTCGGTGCGTTGGGTTCCGGACTGGGCGGCGGCGTAGAACTCACCTTAGAGAATCTCGCCCGGGAATTGCAACGACGGGGACATCAAATTAAAATTGTTGCCCCCGTCGGTTCGCGTTTAGAGGGCATTCCTATCAAGGAAATTGAGGGATCCCTGCAAATTCCCGCCCAAACCCTAGATCGGGATAGCGCGATTGTCTTACCGGAAAATTCCGTTCTCGAAAAAATGTGGGACTATGCCAGAACGGTACAAGATCGCTTCGATCTTATTGTGAATTTTGCTTATGATTGGTTGCCCTTCTATTTAACGCCTTTTTTCCCTTGTCCCGTTGCGCATTTAGTGAGTATGGGATCTTTAACCCGGGCCATGGATCGGGCGATCGCGGAAACTTGGCGGGTCTTTCCCGAAACCTTGGCATTTCATACCCGCACCCAAGCGGAAACTTTTCCGGAAATTGTCAATCCTCGCTGTTTGGGCAATGCGATCGCCCTGTCCCAATATCAATTTTGCGATCGACCGGAGGATTCTTTAGCTTGGGTGGCTCGCATCGCGCCGGAAAAAGCCCTCGAAGATGCGATCGCGGCATCTTACAAAACGGGCATTCCTTTAAAGATTTTCGGCAAGATCGATCGCCCGGATTATTGGCAGGACATCCAAGAAAAATATGCGGATGCCCCGATTGAATATATGGGGTTTTTCTCGACGGAAGAATTACAAGCACAATTGGGCAAATGTCGGGCCTTGTTAATGACTCCTCGTTGGGTTGAGGCGTTTGGCAATGCCGCGATCGAGGCCTTGGCCTGCGGCGTTCCCGTGATTGCCTACAAGCGCGGCGGCCTCGCGGAAATCGTGCGGGAGGGGCAAACGGGGTTTTTGGTCGAACCCGACAGCGTCGAGGGGCTAATTACGGCAATAGAACACATTGATGAGTGCGATCGCCATGCCTGTCGCCAACAAGCTGAAGATGAATATTCTTTAACGGCTTTGGGCGATCGGGAGGAGGCATGGTTGTACGAGATTGTTGATTCAATGAACAATGAACAATGAACAGCGAACAACCCATAACGAATAACCCATAACAAACAACCAATAAGGTTAAGATAAGGTAAAGAGTGCAAATACCTGCAAAAAATGATTGAAAAGCTACTCGGAGCCGCTTGCATGGGAGGCGCGATCGGGTTTGAGCGAGAACTGCGAGGCAAGCCTGCCGGAATTAAGACAAATGCTTTGGTCGCACTTGCTGCCAGTTCTATTATTGTTCTCACTCAGGCACTGAATATAGCAGAACTCCCACGAGCGATCGCGGGAGTCGTACAGGGTGTAGGATTTATCGGCGGCGGACTGATTCTCAAAGAAGGTCGTGTCGCCAAAGGATTAACCAGTGCTGCTGCTATCTGGGTTTCTGCCGCGATCGGATTGGCCTGCGGTGCGGCACAATGGACATTGGCATTTTCGAGTTTGTTAACCGCTCTGTTAATCTTAAGAGGAGTCAAGCTCTTCCAGCGCAAATAATATCTGTCCGCTTGTAACTGATTTAAAGTCTTTGGGGGGAATGAGCGATCGCCCAAGGTCGTCCGTTTTTAATACTTTGGTATCTCACAGATGCAGGGTTGCTATCCTGTTTGACCAAGCGAGGTTCTTGCGGCGATCGCGGCAAACTACCAGAATTAAGATTAATATTGGGGGCGCAAAAAATGCGTTGGGCCATGGCCTCGCAAGTCGGACAATACATGGGATTCTCAAATTCTGCTAAAGTCCGAAAGGCTTCAAATTCGCCACAAGCATCGCATCGAAATTCGTACAACGGCATTTTTGTAAGGATGAAGGATGAAGGATAAAGGATGAAAGAGGAAGTATGAATTTTTCTCCTCTTCCCAATTGCGAATTGAGGTCGGGGGACGGTGAATTGAATTCACCGCGTCCAACCGACCTGTTGCCAATTGAATCTAACTGGGGAGAATATCTTTATCAAAAATAGAGGTAGGTAATGCCAAGGTACAACAAGCATTGGGAATGTCAACAATACCGCTAATTCGACCCTCAACTGGAGCGCAACTTAATAATAAATAAGCCTGTTCTCCCGTAAAGCCGAATTTCTTGAGATATTCGATCGCGTTGAGGCAAGCACGACGATAGGCAACGTGAGGATCGAGATAGTATTGTTCTCCCGTAAACTCATCTACGGAAATACCTTCAAAAATCAAATATTCCGAGTAATGGGGTTCCACCGGGCCGGGTTTAAAAATTGGGTTGACCATCCCGTATTTTTCCATCCCGCCTTTAATAATATCGACATGAAGGTCGATATAACCCGACATTTCGATCGCGCCGCAAAAGGAAATTTCCCCGTCTCCTTGGGAAAAGTGAATATCTCCCATAGATAAGTTGGCCCCATCGACATACACTGGGAAATAAATGCGCGACCCTTTGGAAAGGTTCTTAATATCGCAATTTCCGCCATGTTCTCGGGGCGGTACCGTCCGTGCTGCTTCCGCCGCCACGCGATCGAACTCAGCTCCTTTCAACGACCCCAAAACGGCATTTTCCGGGTTGGGGAGGGCGGCATAAGGGGGAATTTTGGGCTTCCACGGCGGCAATTCATCCCCTGCGCCTTTCTCAACTAGAGCACGTTCTCGCGCGTTCCATGTTGCCAGTAGCTCATGAGAGGGAGCACAACCGATCAAACCCGGGTGAGTAATCCCGGCAAAGCGTACCCCGGGAATATGTCGGGAACTCGCATAAATTCCTTGCAAATCCCAACAGGCTTTCGCAGGGTTAGGGAAGTGATCGGTGAGGAAACCTCCACCATTTTCCCGGGCAAAAATCCCTGTAAAGCCCCATTCATCTCCCGGTAACGCCCCAATATCTAACAAGTCCACAACGAGAATATCTCCCGGTTGTGCGCCGTTAACGTGGATGGGTCCGCTTAGGACATGAACGACAGTGAGTTGGATATCGCGAATATCGTTGGGATCGTCATTGTTTTTAACTTGTCCGTCCGTCCAGTCCTTGCACTCAATGCGAAAGACATCTCCCGGATTTACAGAGACCACAGCAGGAATATCCGGATGCCATCGGTTATGACCGACGACCTCTTGTTCGGACATGGGTTTCGATAGATCGACTTTGAACAGTGTTTGTGGCATTGTTTTTGTTTAAATTCATAAATTTTGTTTTCATCATGTTGCGTCTTGTTAAGCTATAATAAATTTGTTTGAGAATTGTTAAAAAATTGATTTAACTTAACAAGAAAAAACCCAGCGATCGCC
>JBFRWJ010000521.1:0-12963 GCA_051439525.1 Spirulina sp.
CATCCAAACAGGGTAGAATTCTTTTAGCAAGCATTTGTTCAATTATCAGTTATCAACAGGTCGATTGGATAGGGCGAATCGAATTCGCCATCCCTCGACCTCAATTATCAGTTATCAATTTTATGGCAATTAAGCGTTCTGAAAACTGGCCGGAGTCTCAAGGCGATCGCGGTGGCAAACCAGGAAAGCGAAAAAAGCAACGCAAGAAAAGAGAAAACGCTGAAGAGGAGAATCTGCTCCTCGCTACGGCGGGGATTGAGGAAACGACGAGTCACGAAGAAACCATCCGTCCGCGCTCCCTTCAAGATTATATCGGTCAGAAAGACCTCAAAGACGTTCTGCAAATTTCCATTCAGGCTGCCAAATCTCGCGGAGAAGCGCTCGATCATATTCTCCTGTACGGTCCTCCCGGTTTGGGCAAAACGACCATGTCCCTCATTTTAGCATCGGAAATGGGAGTGAATTGTAAAATCACCGCCGCTCCAGCTCTAGAACGCCCTAGAGATATTACCGGATTATTGGTGAATCTCAAACCCGGGGATGTTCTCTTTATCGATGAAATTCACCGCCTCAACCGCGTCACGGAAGAATTACTCTATCCCGCCATGGAAGACGGTCGCTTGGATATTACTATCGGTAAAGGACAAACTGCCCGTACTCGCAGCATTCCCCTGCCGCAATTTACCCTTATTGGCGCGACTACTAATGTTGGATCCTTAACTTCTCCATTGCGCGATCGCTTTGGTCTCATTCAGCGACTTCGTTTTTATGAAGTAGACGAACTCACGGAAATTGTACGACGCAGCGCCGACTTGTTACAAATGTCCCTCGTTTTAGAAGGAGCAGAAGAAATCGCCCGGCGATCGCGAGGCACCCCCCGCATTGCCAACCGCCTTTTGCGTCGGGTGCGAGACTACGCACAAGTGAAGGGAAAACCGAAAATCGATCGCGACTTAGCTGGCGAAGCCATGGATCGCTACAACGTCGATCCGAGGGGTTTGGACTGGACGGATCGCCTTGTCTTGAGTGCGATTATCGAACAATTTCGCGGCGGTCCGGTGGGTTTGGAAGCCGTCGCTGCTGCTACAGGAGAAGATTCTAAAACCATAGAAGAAGTCTACGAACCCTATCTGTTGCAAATCGGCTTTATCAACCGCACTGCACGGGGACGAATTGCTACCGAAGCTGCTTACAAACATTTGGGCTTCTTGGAAGGAGGAAGAAGGAAGAATGAAAGATGAATTTTGCTTCTTTTCTCCTCCTCTCCTTTCTTTTGGCTATTATGGTAATATCTTAGTACCTATGCTCGACCGTGACTGAAACAACTTCTAAAATCCAACTTCCTCCCCCTTTTCCCGACCATACCCAACTTCCGGAATCAGACGGCACATTCGTGAAAAACTTCCAAGAACATCCTCAAAGTATTATTCTTACTGATTCTTTAACCTCAGTCTTGCAGGAACTGCATCCCGACGGACAGTATGCAATAGGACAAGATTGCGGGATCTACTGGCGAGAAACCGAGCCACCGGAACAAGGTGCAGAAGCCCCGGATTGGTTTTACGTCCCTAACGTTCCACCATTGTTAGACGATCAAATTCGCCGCTCTTATGTTATTTGGCGGGAATTTATCGCGCCAACGATCGCGTTAGAATTTGCCAGTGGGAACGGAGAAGAAGAGCGAGATCGAACGCCGCGATCGCTCGATCCCAATGACAAAACCAGACCGGGAAAATTTTGGGTTTACGAACAGATCGTCCATATTCCTTACTACGGCATTTATGAAATTAGGACGGGAAATTTAGAAGTTTATACCCTCGTTGGCGGTTTTTATCAACGACTCGAACCCAACGATCGCGGCCATTATCCCATTCCTCCTTTGGGAGTAGAATTGGGACTTTGGCAAGGAAATTATCAAAATCAAAATCAACTTTGGCTTCGATGGTGGGATGAAAATGGCAATCTGTTATTAACGGGTTGGGAGCAAACAGAGTTGGAACGATTGCGCGTCGAACAGGAAAGACAGCGTGCAGACGAAGAAAAACAACGTGCTGATGAAGAAAAACAGCGTGCTGATGAAGAAAGACAGCTTACTCGACAAATGGAGGCTTTGTTAGAGCAGGAACGGAAAAAAATGCAAGAGGCGATCGCGAAAGCGGAACGATTGGCTCAACAATTGCGATCGCAAGGACTCGATCCTGATGTTTAACAACCAGCGATCGCACCTATGGATTTGAACTCAACAGGTCGGTTGGATATGAGCGCGAGGGATGCTGAATTGCGGTCGAGGGATGCTGAGAGCGAGGGATGGCGAATCGCATTCGCCATATCCAATCGCTCTGTTGAGGTTTCCTCAGCTTCTCTTGGTCAGCATTCCCATAGCGAGGAAACCTCGCTGGGGTCTGACCGCTATCCAATCGACCAAGAGATAGTTCAGCATATCCAATCGCGCTGTTGGCGAGGAAACCGTTCGGCTGAGCGCTCACGACGAAGCCTCGCCATCCCCCGACAGAATCTTTGATTTGTCGGGGGAGAAACTCACTAATTCTAGCTTCGTTGGAATAAACCTGACGAGAGGTTGCTGCGCTAGTCTTCAATGGGAACTGCCTCAACGGCGGGGAGAACAGTTTCACGAGCAGAGCTTACTTCTGGCTGACCATTCAGAGCCAATTGCAATAGGGGAGGCGCGAGGAACGTTGTCAAAATCACCATCACGATGATAGCGGCTTCTAAGGGTTTATCCAATACACCACTGGCAGAGCCGATCCCAGCAAAGACTAATCCGACTTCGCCCCGTGGAATCATCCCAACTCCAATCGCCAGCCGATTCACGCCAGGTTGACCAAAAACGGCCCACCCCGTAACGACTTTGCCAAGAATAGCGATCGCGATTAAGAAGGCGGCAATAATCAAACCCGCTCGATTGTCAGCAACAGTTGGATTCAAGACACTGAGATCGGCTTTGGCTCCTACTGTCACAAAGAAAATCGGCACCAGGATGTCAGCAATCGGAGCCACTTGTTGGTCAAGCTCCTTCCGTTTGTCCGTTTCATCCAGCACTAAGCCTGCAGCAAAGGCCCCTAAGATGGCTTCTAGATGAATCAAGTTCGCAACTACAGCCATGACCAAGGCAAAGGTAAATGCTGGAATGAGGAGAGCCCCACGGGTTTGCAATTTATCTGCGATCGCGACAAAGCTTTGATTGAAAAACTTCCCGAGAAAAATTGCACCCAGCAGGAAACCACTGGCACTGACGATCAGATAAACAACATTGAGTAAGTCAACCTCACCGGTTTTAGCTAAACTCGCGACAACGGCAAGAACAATAATACCCAACACATCATCGATGACAGCAGCACCCACAATAATCTGTCCTTCGGTTGACTTAAGATGCCCGAGCTCCGACAACACTTTGGAGGTGATACCAATGCTGGTCGCAGTCAGAGCGGCTCCCGCAAAAACGGCGGGAATGACCGGAGCATGAAATAAGCCAACTAACCCCACAGTCCCTAGGATAAAGGGTACGGCCACGCCAACCACAGCCACGATCGCCGCTTGAGACCCGACCTTACTCAATTCGCGTAGGTCAGATTCCAAGCCAATTTCAAAGAGCAGAATAATGACCCCCAATTCTGCCAGGATCGAGATCGCTTCACTTTGACTCTCAAAGATTTGTGCAATCGTCGTCGAATCTAAGTGACCGAAAGACTGCAATAGTGTCATCAACACGGAGTCACTGGCAGTTGCACCCGTTTCTGGAAAGACCAAAAAGTGAAGGGCGGAGACTCCCACGACAACACCGCCAACCAACTCACCCAAAACTGGTGGCAAATCGAGACGTTTAGATAGCTCGCCGCCGAGCTTACTGACCGTATAAACAGCAATCAGGCTGAGTAAAACAGCGGTGAGCACAAACGGGCCAGTCTCTGCAGTAGTAGCTGTAGCAAGAACAGAACCGGAGGTTTCAAGATCTATCCAGTAGGAGAGCAAATAATCGAAACCAATATTTTGTAACATGGTGAATCCCTTAAGCTCGAAAAATTGCGAAACAGTTCATAGACAAAAATCTATGTAAAATTGATTTGTCATTGATTCTTATCTAATCATAAAAATGTCAGTCTCCCGACCCCAATCCGGTGAACATTTCTTATATCTCTGAACAGCAGTAATTATCATACGGATCGAAGCATTCTTATTGCTGGCCGCTACAGGTCGAGACTTCAATGAAGCCGACGATGTTGGGATATTTGCGTTTGAGTCCTTGGCAATCGATGTCCAGTGCTTTTCGAGCGATGGGATTGCCGACGATGATAATGGGGGAGTTACCGCCAAAACTGCGATCGCAAGCAATCACTCAAACCGAATATTCAGAGGGAAAAATCACAAAATTGCCGGACTAATTCCGGGTTGCGCCACCCGCGATCGGCTTCTTCTTGCAGAATTTTCAGGGCATTCTTCGCGGAAAGCGGCTTTTTGTGAGGTCGCTTGCTCGTGAGAGCATCAAAAATATCGATAATTTGAAAAACTTGTGCCAACCAAGGAATATTCTCCCCGGCAATGCCATCGGGATAGCCACTGCCATCCCAACGCTCGTGATGATGGCGAATAATGGGTAACACTCCTTGTAATTCTCGCACGGGCTGACAGAGTTGCTCGCCGATCAAAACGTGCTGGCGAATGAGTTCTCGCTCTCCCGCCGTCAGGGGCGTTGTTTTTAAGAGAATGGCATCGGGAATCGCGATCGTGCCGATATCGTGAAGGTGAGCGGCATCTTTGAGGTTTTGAAGATCCGGTTTGGAAAGTTGCAAATGTTCGCCAAACTTTTGTGCGAGATCGATCAAGCGTTCTGAAGGGTTCGTCACATCGCTGCAACGGCGTTCGATCGCCCGAGCGATGGAAAAGAGAACTTGTTTGGATTGGTTGACATCTTCATTCAGACGTTTTTGTCGAACCAGAGACTTGACGCGAACGGAAAGTTCGAGGCGATCGAGGGGTTTGGCCAAAAAATCCGTTCCTCCAGCTTCGAGTCCATTGAGACGCAAGCGGCGATCGTCCGCGATGGTCATAAACACGATGGGAATATGAGACGTTTGTTCGTTTTGCTTGAGTTGTCGACAGACTTCAATCCCATCCATCTCCGGCATGGAGACATCGAGTAAAATTAAATCGAGATTGTCTCGGGCGGCAATTTCCAGCGCGATCTCGCCGGCTTCTGCCTCTCGGACTTCGTAACCCTCTAATTGCAGTAAATCAACCGCTAACTGACGCGTTAGCGAATGATCGTCTACAACCATCACTTTTGGTCGATCGGCAGGGCTGACCTTCGCGATCGAATCCTCAATCCCCTCAGATAAAGAAATCACTAGCTTAAAAAGAACCCTACTTCAAGTATGCTACGGGAAACGGATTTTGCAATCGGTTTTTTCACGGAAATTTTGTTATTGGTTATTGGTTATTGGTTATTGGTTGTTTGTTCGGGACATTATCAGAGGCTAAATGCTTAGGCAGCCAGCGTTTTTTCCAACAACTCGTAGACTCGAGAGAACTGATTTTCTGTTCTTGTTGGCGGCGCTTGAGAATGACGGGAGCAGAATCATTTAAATCTGGATCTCGGTAAGGGATGGCTGCCCGAGTGTGTAGATGTTCTCGTTCCTGTTGCGATAGGGGGGAAAGTCCGTCATCAATAAAACTGGCAAGAGTACCGGGCGATCGCCGTCCGACTCCCTCTGTTGCTCCCAAAAATAAACCCGCTCGTGTCAGAGCCGTTCTCACTGCAGCCGCACAAGAATAAGTTGCCAATCTTCCCCTCGGGTGCAAACAGCGAACAACCCACCCTAAAAATTCTACCGTCCAGAGTTGGGGACATTTGGGAGGTGAGAAAGGATCGAGAAAAATTGCCTCGGCGCGAAACCCCGATCGCGCGACCTTTTGAATTTGCGATCGCGCATCTCCCCCGTACAAATCTGCCTGTAATTGCGGCGATCGCAAACGTTGCCTTTCGGCAAATTCACGGAGAAGGGTTGAGAGGTGGGGACGAGCTGAGGAGAAGGGAGTCAATAAACCTTGACGAGCCGCCTCTCGGGGGACGCTGACATCAAGTTCGAGGGCAACGAGTTCGATGCGACAATGGGGATTGACCGACCAAATTGCCGCGATCGCGGCGGCACTGTTGTATCCCAATCCGTAGCAAATATCTAATAAGCGCAAGCAATCGTTTTCTCGCGCCATGGAGCGTAACCGACAGGGTTCGACATATTTACATTCTGCCTCTCGATACGCCCCATGCACGGAATGAAAGCATTCATCAAACTCTTCGGAATAGAATGTAAAAGAACCATCATCGGTTAATTTCGGTTGCCAATCCCTTTCATCCTTCATCCTTCCTCCCTCATCCTTACTGTTATCTCTTTCATCCTTACATCCTTCCGAAATTCCTTCATCCTTTCTCCCTCATCCTGTCCATGAAAGATCCATTTTACGAAAAACCCTTGCAACGGCTGCAAGAATATATTTATCTCATCCCGGTTTTTGGCGTATTGCCGGCCTTGTGGACTCTGAGTCGCGATCGCGGCACCCCCCAACAGCGTAAAGTCTGTCGTTTGGCGATTACCTTGGCTTTGGGTTGGTTGTTCGCTTATGCCCTGCTATCTCTTGGCAGCAGTCACACTTCAGAAATTTTACACTTTCGCTTTGCCTTTCTCAACGGTTTGGTAGGGTCGGGGTACTTTCTTTCCTGTTTGGCTTTAATGTTCCGGGCATTTCGCCGCCAATCCCTTGAAGTCCCGGGAGCGAGTCAAATTGCCGAAGGGATCGTGCGGAAACATTGGCGTTGAGGTTGAAGATATTTTAATTTCGACCGGAATTGCCAGCGATCGCCCTGTAAAAAATTGCGTAGCGTTCCAGTAAAACCGTAAAGTAAACGAACAGTTTACAATCAAAATCGATCGCTCATACCAATTCGCAAGTCGAAATTGGGAATCCTTAAGCCAGACCCAGCGCTCAATTTGGCAATCTGTGACTGGTCTTGAGAAAATTGGTTCAACTTTTGCCCCATGAGGAAACCCGCGTCAGTGAAAAGAAAGTCAAAACCAAACGTGCGTCGCTATCCCGCGACATCTCCCCAAATTAGAAAAGTCAAAAAGCGCAAAATCGAGAAAAAAGGCGCGAACTGGCTGTGGGTTTGGTTGGGATTGACCGGAGTGGGTATTGTCTCTGCCACTGCCGGTGCAATTTTAGCCGTGTCCCTGTCGGCAACCCCCTTGCGCCAAGTTTTGCTTAGTCCCGAAGAGGCAGCCGTCTTTAATCAAGAAGAAGCGATCGCGTCTCAATCCCTACGCTTTCCCAAACTGACGCGTCCGGTTAATATTCTCATTCTCGGTACGAAAGTTCTCACCTCGGATTTGGACAATCCCCCCCGGGATAATTTGGGGTATCACGCTCTGGTGGATTCTTTTGAAGGCTTGACGGATACCATGTTACTCGTGCGCTTCGATCCCGATCGTTACAAGCTCTCGGTACTTTCCATTCCCCGAGATACCCGCACGGTTATCGACGGTTTTGGGGAAACCAAAATCAATGCCGCCAATTATCATGGTGGGGCGGCCCTCAGCGCCCGAGCCATGAGCAATCTTTTAGAAGGAGTACCCATCGATCGCTACGTGCGCGTCAATATCCAAGCGGTAGAAAAACTGATCGATGCTTTGGGGGGAGTCACGGTCTACGTCCCCAAAAATATGAAATATACCGACCACAGCCAGCATCTTTATATCAATCTCAAGCAAGGGGAACAACATCTCGATGGCGAGAAAGCCCTTCAATTTCTGCGCTTCCGCTACGATCGCTACGGGGATATCGGTCGCGTCCAACGCCAGCAAACCCTCATGCGGGCTGTTATCGAGCAAACCCTCAGACCGGCAACTCTCTTGCGCATTCCCGATGTGATTCAAGTCCTGAAAGCCAATATCGATACGAATTTAAGTGTCGAGGAAATTGCTGCCCTTGCCGGGTTTATCGCCCATACCAACCGACAAGACGTACAAATGCTCATGCTCCCCGGCAACTTTAACGGCACGGGAGAGAAAGCAATCAGCTATTGGATTCCCAACCGCCGCCGCATTCGTATCATGATGGCCCGACATTTCGACCAAGGCTACAGCGAAACTTTACCCGCCCGTCAAGGGACGCTCAAGATCGCCATTCAAGACAGTACCGGCAACCCCGAAGCAATCGCCACCCTCAAACAAGTGTTGCGCGAACGAGGTTACGGCAATTTCTTTATCGGACAGTCCCTATCCAATGTGCTCGGAGAAACCCGCATTATTGCCCAACGCGGCGATCGCAACGGGGCAACGGAACTCCAGTACGATTTGGGCTTAGGCGAAGTTCTCGTCGAAAGTACGGGGGAATTGAATTCAGATATTACCATTCAACTGGGAAACGATTGGTATCGCTTGCAAGGGAGCGGCGATGGCTGGGTTGATAATTGAGAGTTGATTGTCGATCGTTGATGATTGATAATTAATAATTGATAATTGAGATTGTATATGCCATCTTTCTCCAACAATAGTTCCGAGCCGCCTCGCAGCATTACTCTGACCGACGAAACCGGAAAAAGCCTGTGCTGTTCTATCGAGCATTCTTTTATTCAAGATGAGACGAGGTATTTTTTGCTCCTGCCTCTCGATATCCCTATTACCATTATTGCTTGGGAGGACGAGCGCGAAGATGCTGCTGCAACTTTGGTAGACGACAATGAAGAAATCGCTCGCATTTTCGAGGATGCGAAAGCCGTTTTGGCCGAACATAACCTCACCCTCAATCAAGCGGCCTATACCCTCACGGTGAGCGGGGAACTCCCCGAACCCGATGAAGAAGAGATCCTCACCTTAGAAATCGAGACCGAGACAGATCGCTTAGAATCGGAAGAGTTTCAATTTTTGACCCACTTTTACCACCAAGAACAAGAGTATGAAATTTATACTCCCCTCGATCCCCTGCTCTTATTCGCCAGACAGACCCCAAAAGGCAATGTAGAAATGCTTTCCTTGGAAGAGTTGCAAAATCTTCAACCCCAACTCCAAGAGATCCTCGTGCGAGAACTCGATCTCGAAAATTAGGGATTTAATCTTAATGGGCGAGAATTCTTAATTACCCCATTACCCATTACCCATTACCCAGAATTTATGAATTTTGGCAGTTTCTTTAAATGGTTCTATACCCTAGCCCTCTTGCCCGGGATTTTGGTTTTTAGTGCATGGCATGGCAATCAGTGGTGGTATTGGGCGATTTCTCCCGTTGCCCCCAGCGAAAAAGCCGTTAAAATCGATGTTGACGTTCCGGGTAAAACGTCAACCCGACAAATTGGTTCGGACTTAGAAGCCTCTGGCATTATCTCGTCGTCTTGGGCGTGGAATATCTGGGCATTTTGGTTGTTATACCAAGATCGAAGCGGCTCTTTTAAAGAAGGGACTTATACCCTCTCTCCTTCTCAATCTCTCTCGGAAATTGCCGATACGATTTGGCAAGGAAAAGTCCGCGAACAAACCTTTACCATTCCCGAAGGCTGGTCGATCGCGCAAATGGCGGACTATTTTGAACGCCGGGGTTATTTTGCCCGAGAAGCCTTTGTGGAAGCCACTCGCCAAATTCCGAGCGATCGCGAATGGTTGCCGGTTGGACTCCCCCATCTCGAAGGATTCCTCTATCCCGATACTTACCAACTTCCCAGCAGTACGGCACAACCTCAACAGGCGATCGCGCTGATGCTCGATCGCTTTGAAGAAGTTGCCCTTCCCCTCTACCAACAAAACCAACAACAAACCGCATTTACCCTCAAAGAATGGGTCACTCTCGGGAGTTTAGTGGAAAAAGAAGCCGCGATCGCCAAGGAACGCCCTCTGATTGCAGGTGTATATGTCAAGCGCTTGAATGAAGGGATTAAGTTGGAAGCGGATCCGACAGTAGAGTACGGTTTGGGAATTCGACAAACCCCCGATCGCCCCCTAACTCTTGCCCAAGTGAGGACTCCCAATCCGTATAATACCTATCTCAATCAAGGACTGCCACCGACTCCCATCGCCAATCCGGGACGAGATAGCTTGCAAGCCGTCCTCAATCCCACCCCAACCGATTATCTCTTCTTCGTTGCCCGTTACGACGGGACTCACGTTTTTAGCAAAACCGTCGAAGAACACGAAGCCGCAAAAAATGCCATTCGCCAAGCACGGGATAACCAATAACAAAATAACCAATAACAAATAACCAATAACAAAAATTATGTCTTGGGCAAAATTTTTACAACCGGATTTGGTTTTGGGGAACACGGTTATCGGGTTGACCCCCGAAATTCTCCAACGCTATCAACTGCAAGGATTGGTTCTCGATGTGGATGAAACCCTCGTGCCTTTGCGGGAGCGAGAGGTTTCTCCAGAAGTCGCTCAATGGGTTGACCGAATTCGTCAAATGGCTGCTCTGTGGTTGGTGAGTAACAATATCAGCGAAACCCGCATTGGCAATATTGCGAAATCTTTACAACTTCCCTATATTTGTGGAGCGGGTAAACCCTCTCGCAGAAAGTTAAGATCTGCGATCGCTGCCATGGGATTTCCCGTCGAACGGGTGGCGATGGTGGGCGATCGCTTGGTGACTGATGCCTTGGCTGGCAACCGCATGGGAATGTTTACCATCCTTGTCGAACCCATGGTAGAGCCGGCGATCGCGGCTCGCTCTTACCCCTTCCGAACCCTTGAAGTACAATTGACTCAGCTCCTCCTCGGCACGCCTTTAACGGGAAAACAACAGAATCGCGATCGTCGTCACAAATCTTGACAAAAAGAAATATAAAGAAAACATTACGAAATAAAAATTAATGTAATTGTTATGGCATCTTAATAGTTAATACAAATGGGGTCAGCCGATATAAAGACCTTAAGAATAAAACAAAATTAAAACGCCAGCCCGAAAAATCAGTTTCACGGCTGGCGTTTTAATTTTCTTCACTGAGAAATCGAAATTAGCCTACTCAGTTATTTTTTATAAGATTTATTTTTATAAGTGATGTTTCCGACATTGTACAAGAAATCGCGCAACTCCTTAGAAATGCCGAAAAGATGGAGAGTGCCGCGATCGCAAAACTCTCCCGCAATTCCCAATAAACAGAATTATTTGTGAATTTTCTGGGTTCTCCTTAGTCAAATTAACTGGTACTGACTGGCATATACAAATTATCGGGATAGATAACATTCAAATCCTCATTCTTGACCCAGTTTTCCAATTCATCTGTTGTTACCGTTAATTTCCCCAGTTGCGGACGTGGGGGAAAGGAAATGGTATAGAGAAAAGAACAAGGTCTTGCTAGATCGGGATCGCGAAGGATGCCTAAAAAGGAAGAGACATCGATATGAAACTCATAATGAGGACTCTTTCTTCCTTGTGAAGTTTCTCCAAGTTCATGAGAATTAAACATTGGAGAAATATATTTATCTGGATCGAGGATACGTTCTTTCCCAAAAACAGAAATCAGTAATTTAACCTCTTCTTCTTGTTCTCGATAGTCGTCGGGATTTTGCAGCCAAGCCCGGGGATCTGCTCGGAACAAGCGTTTTAAATTACTATTGAGTAAATCCTCATCGACATTTTTCTGATGAGCGTCTTTGGTAAAAGCATTGTTTTGTAGACTTGTATTCGGTTTAACAAAATACTCCCGTAACTTCATGGCAACTTCTGCTTTTTGTGCATTTTCAAGATTCTCATCGTCAGCCCATCGCCAGATATAAGCAACAATTTGAGACATTTGTTTACCCTGAAACGCAAAGCGAAAATTTTCAACGCTAGAAGACTCTTGGGGAATCGCTTCCTCTCTTGTCGTTTCGCGAGAGATTGCCAACAATTCTTTTTCTTCAAACATAATTTTCTTCTTGGCTACTAGAGAACAAGTAAAGGTCCGTTCAGAGCTTATCGAGCTATATCATCCAACCTTATTTGTATTGTTTGGTAAAAGCCTACTTGTGATTTGTATCGAGAGATACGAAGAAAAGAGAGAATTTTGGGATACAAACTCGTAGAGTCAATCTCTCTAATTTAGTATCAATTGCAACTGCAAATCTCAATACTGGAAATAGCGTTGAAGTTTTAGCTAATAATGTAAAAATTAATACATTACAAGAGCATTTAGAAGCCAAAAAATGCAAAGAAAAATTTCAGAAATGCGATCGTAATTTGACCATATTGATTGAGTACATAGGTATACATTGAGTCAAAACGATGGACTGAACAGAAGATTTGATTGCCAATTTTTCCTTATCCTTGCTAGTTAATTTGCACATCCAAATTAATTTTTGGAGAGAGAAAAAAGTAAATACTCAGCTCGATATCTCGCGCGAAAGAAGACGATCGGCTAAAATTAAAAATTTTCTTAACTATATTCCCCATTCCCTAGCGCCTAGCGCTACAATTCGCAAAATTTACGCTGGCGATCGCTTTCTCGTTCCTGCCAAGAATAAGCAAAATGACTCACCGCTTGTAATTGTGGCAGTTGTTGGCGAAGGGCACGCATTTGTTGTTCGAGAGGAATGTGACCTTGAAAAGTTTCTCCCCAAGATCCAGCAAGCGCAGGGACGACACGGGTTTGAGCGTTGGCGCGATTTAACACCCGACGAACTTCGGCAACAATACAATCGGCACGATCTCCGCAGATCGCGTAAGCCATGGCGTGCCATTCCAAAGCCGGGGAAAAACTATCCCAAGGTTGCAAGCGAGAGTCAAATCCTCGATTGCCCACGGGTTTATTGGCATTGGGAAAAAAGACAGCACCGGCAGGAAGATTTTGCCGCATGATGGTATTGGTAGAAAACTTAAGAAAATCCAAAACCCCTTGGGCGGCATGAGCAACGGTTAAATTCCACAATTCCGCTTGTAAGTTGCTCGAGCGACGATTTTGCCATTGGGGACTCCCTTCATTGGGAT
>JBFRWJ010000522.1:0-2571 GCA_051439525.1 Spirulina sp.
ACTCGGGGCTATCAGTTTATCTCCGATGCCATTGATGCCACGCTTCTCATTGAGAAAAAGATTGCTAATTTGACCGGACCAGAAAACTATCAAAGTTTGAAAAGAAGTCTACTCGCTTTAAATCATGGTTTTGCGAAAGATCTATAATCTTTAATTATTTTTTAATTTTTTTAACATTTTTCGCAAACTTTCTCGCCAGTGAGGAGGAAAACGATCGAGAATAGAAGAGATTTTTCGGCAGGAAAGAACGGAATAAGCCGGACGTTTTGCTGCTGTTGGATATTCCTCTGTTGTAATGGGGATAACTTTCTCCATTTTCAGGGGAAAATTCAACAATTTTGCTTCTTCAAAAATGGCAACGGCAAAATCGTACCAACTGGCAACTCCGCTATTACTATAGTGATAAATCCCGGTTAAATTGGGAGAGAGTTGAGTTATAATATTGGCTAAATCTCCCGTCCAAGTGGGACTGCCAATTTGGTCGGCTACGACACGAATTTCTTTTCTTTCTGCTCCTAATCGTAACATAGTTTTAACAAAATTTCCCTTTCCATAGCGGCCATAAACCCAACTGGTTCTCAAAATGAGAAAGCGATCGCAGTTCTCTTGTATTTCTCGTTCTCCGATTAATTTAGAGTCACCATAGGCATTAATGGGATTGACGCGATCGCTTTCTTCGTAAGGCGTATTTTTTGTCCCATCAAACACATAATCTGTCGAAATATGCAGGAGAAAGGCGTTAATTTTTGCCGCTTCTTTTGCCAAAACTTGCAGTGCTTTGCCATTGATCGTGTTGGCAATCTCGCGATCGCTCTCGGCTTTGTCTACTGAGGTATAAGCCGCACAATTTATAATAATCTTGGGTTGATAAGCAGAAATTGCTTCTCGAATGCTTTCCGGTTGGGTAAAATCACAGCGATCGCGACTGAAGGTAACATAATTTTTACCTGTTGATTCTAATTTTTGCTGGACTTCTCGTCCTAATTGTCCGGTATTTCCGAATAAAAGAATGGGGGAGTTCATAAACTTTAACAATATACGAGATTAGGCAAATACATCCGAATCTTTAAAAGGAGTTCCTTGTTTGTCCTTTTTTGATAAAAGGGGATGTTCGTCTAGAGACCAATCGATCGCTAAATCCTCATCATTCCAAAGGAGACAGCGTTCGTATTGTGGAGCGTAATAATCCGTTGTTTTATAGAGAACTTCTGCAGATTGAGAAAGGACGAGAAAACCGTGAGCAAAACCTATCGGAATCCAAAGCTGATGACGATTTTCCGAACTGAGAACGCACCCCGTCCATTTCCCAAATGTTGGCGAACTTTGACGCAGATCCACCGCAACATCAAAAATTTTTCCAGCAATAACTCGCACTAATTTTCCTTGAGGTTGCTGGATTTGGTAATGGAGTCCTCTCAAAGCATGACGCAGCGATCGCGAATGATTATCCTGTACGAAATGGGGAGAAATCCCGGTTAAACTTGTAAATTCTCTTTGATTGTAACTTTCATAAAAAAAGCCTCGTTCGTCCTCAAATAC
The DNA here is from genome assembly GCA_051439525.1 of Spirulina sp. Lineage (GTDB taxonomy): Bacteria > Cyanobacteriota > Cyanobacteriia > Cyanobacteriales > Spirulinaceae > CCY15215. The sequence continues at coordinate 1,540 of JBFRWJ010000522.1, forward strand.
TTGGGGGATAATTAACAATACATCGGGAATTTGAGTGGGTTGGATTTTCATAAGCGATCGAGTTCAATGACAAAAGGTTTTTTCTTCTTTGCAGAATAAGCGAAGATCGGCGATTTTGACCCAATTTTCTTCTTTTTGTTCTCCAGTTTCTAAAATACCATGAACGACGAATGGATGAATCTTAATGCCGGTGAAACGAGTTTCTTTGGGTAAATTCAGCAATCTTAATTTATAAGTATACTCGTGAAGTTGACCGTCGGCAATTAAAGGGATTTTAAAATAATCATCTTTATGAAAAGTTTCGCGATCGCTCGGGCGATAATCCACTTTTAAAGTTTGGGGATAAATTTTCGGAGAAATTGCCATGCTGACGGAGAAATACGTATAATCTGCCACGCAGAGGTTTAAAGGTGCATTATACTCCATACTGGGGGGAAAGGAGTCCACAATCCATTTTTGGATTGCGGGAGTTTCTGGATCCCGAAGTTCTAATCCGGAAACGTTCCAAAGACTGCGATCGCGCAAGTCAAATTGAAAATCTCGGGCTGTTTGAGCGGGAAACATCGGCGATAAGTTTGTATTTGTCGGAATCACCTCAATCTTTTGTTCTGGCTCGACTTTTGGGTTTAAAGTTAAATCGATAAAAGGATATCGATAAATCCCGATAGCCTCTAAATTGCTTCCTTTGCTTTCAACTTGCAAATGTAGAGAAATCGTTTGCCCGGCATATTGAGTAAGAGGGATAGAGAGAGGATGCCACGAGCGCCGATCGCGTTTCAAGATTTTGACAATCTTGTTAGTTTTGAGTTCATTTTCTGACTCGATCGCGATGGTAAAAGTCATGGGATTCCCTTGGGAATTTTGGGCGGCGATCGCGGTGTAAAATTCGGCTTTTCGTGTATTTTCAGGAATCTCAACCGTCCATTGAACTTCCGCAAAACTGGGGATAATTAAATTTAGGTGCTGATAATCTCGCCAAGACTTAACGGTTTTTCCCCAATCCGAACTCCAGTAAATTAGATCGCGATCGGG
>JBFRWJ010000523.1:0-3688 GCA_051439525.1 Spirulina sp.
GAGTTACTAACTCTTAGCTTCGCTAGTTTATTGTTACAAAATCAGAGGAATTTGTCAAGAGATTTCCGCCTTTCATCCCCATCCAAATCAAAGATTATGGATGGGGACTTCCCGGCGGCTCTGTTAACCGAAGGGGGAGAATTTGCCGGCATGATTTCTCGAGAGCGCTTCTGGGAGCATATGAGTCGCCCCTACAGTTTAGAATTATTTTCTAATCGCCCCATTGCCAATCTCTACGAATTCCTGCGGGTGGATATTTTGCTGCTGGATGGCAATACTTCAATCGTCGAAGCAGCGCGCTATTCCTTGCAGCGATCGCCGGAGTTAATGACAGAACCCATCGCGGTCATCCTCTCTCCCCGAGACTATCGCCTCCTCGACTCCCATCAACTCCTCGTCGCCCAAGGGCGAATTCTACAACTGACCACCCAACTCTGGCAAGAATCCAGCCAAAAACTCGCAGAAGCCAATCGAGAATTACACCGCCTCGCCGCTTTGGACGGTCTGACGGGAATTGCCAACCGCCGACACTTTGACGATTATTTACTGCAAGCGATCCGAGACTCGGCGCGATCGCAATTGCCCGTATCCCTGTTGCTGGCCGATGTAGACTTTTTTAAGGCGTACAATGATTGTTACGGTCACCTATCCGGAGATGATTGTTTGGGGCGAGTTGCCCGAACTTTGCAAGACAGCGTCCCAGAAAATAGTAATTTAGTGGCGCGATATGGGGGAGAAGAATTTGGCATCATTCTCCCCCATTGCGAAGGCAATGTGGCAAGGCACGTGGCGGAAGCCCTCCGGAAAGAGATTGGCTCTTTGCAGATTCCCCATCTGGGCTCTCGGGTTAGCGATCGCGTTACCCTCAGTATTGGGGGAGCGAGTTTGATTGCCCGGGAGGACGATACACCGCAAACCCTCATCCAAGCCGCCGATCGCGCCCTCTATCATGCCAAGCAAACCGGACGCGATCGCTGTATCTTTCAACATATTTAATGTTATTGGTTATTTGTTATGGGTTATTGGTTTCCCCTGGATTACCGAACATGAACACTTTGTTGGGGTCGATCGCAATTTTCATTTTCTGTCCCCTGTTGGGGGGACTTCCTCTCATTGATTGGATAACCTACGCTTTGACGGGGAAAAAACTCGCCCGATTGGGGACGGGAAATATTTCGGTTTCGGCGGCCTTTTATCATGGGGGGCGATGGGTGGGAATTCTTTCAGCCCTATCGGAAGCGGGTAAGGGGATCGGTGCCGTGGCGATCGCCCGCTATTTCTTCCCCGCACAACCCACATGGCAACTGATTGCCCTCATTGCGTTAATCATGGGACGCTATTGGATGGGAAAAGGGGCGGGAACCACCAATGCCTTTTGGGGGATTGTCTTTCACGATCCTGCCGCCGCCGGACTCATGATTTTAATTGGCGGGACGAGTTTTACGATTTTTCGCGATCGCGCTACGGGGCGTTTGGTGGGATTGGCAGTCTTGGCATTCATTCTCACCTTGCGCCGTCCTGACGATACCGATTATATTTTGGCTGCGATCGCCCTTGCGGTTTTGTTGGGATGGATTTATCAAAAAGTTCCAGACGATCTTGACTTGCCCGAAGCAAAGGCTAAAACTGAATCTCGAAAAGTCTTTCGGTTTTTCCGGGGAGATAATGCCTTGTTAACCTTAAACGATCGCCTCGATCCCCTCAAAGTTGGGGGAAAAGCGGCCAATCTCTCTCTCCTCAAACGCTGGGAATATAACGTTCCCGAGGCTTGGGTGCTGCCGGCGGGAGACGATCCCCGACCGTTAATTCTCTCGGTTGCCCCCTCTGCCAGCAACCCCCTCATCGTGCGGTCTTCTGCCATTGGCGAGGACTCGGAAATCGCTTCGGCGGCGGGACAATACCTGACCCTTGGCAATATTACCGATGCCGTCGCCCTACAGGCAGCCATTCTGCAATGTCAGACCTCTTATAATAACCCCGCCGCCTCCAACTACCGACGCGATCGCCAGCAGTCGGATGCGTCTCTCGCGGTTATCGTCCAGCAACAAATTCGCGGCGTATTTTCTGGGGTCGCCTTCAGTCGCGATCCGGTGGATGCTGCCAACGAGGCGGCAATTGTCGAAGCCTTACCCGGTGGGGCGGCGCAGGTAGCTTCCGGACAGGCGACTCCGGAACAGTATCGGGTTTATTTCCCGCGATCGCCAGAATCCGGCGAACTTTCCTCACAGACTTTAATAGAAGGAGAAGGAGACATCCCTTCGAGTCTCATTCAAGAGGTCGCACAAATCGTTCGCGACTTAGAAAACCGCTTTCACGGCATCCCGCAAGACATTGAATGGACTTATGACGGGGAAACCTTGTGGTTGTTGCAAGTCCGCCCCGTGACCAATTTAATCCCCATCTGGACGCGGAAAATCGCCGCCGAGGTCATTCCCGGTTCGATTCCCCCTCTCGTTTGGTCGATCAATCGTCCTTTAACTTGTGGGGTTTGGGGGGACATTTTTACGATCGTGTTGGGCGATCGCGCCCGAGATTTGGACTTTACCGAAACGGCGACCTTACATTATTCCCACGCTTATTTTAATGCGACGCTATTAGGGCAAATTTTCCGCCGCATGGGGTTGCCGCCGGAAAGTTTGGAATTTCTCACCCGAGGAGAAAAGTTTTCCAAACCGCCTTTGCTTTCCACCGTCAAAAATATTCCCGGACTTTTGCGTTTATTGGGGCGAGAGCGGTCTTTAAAAGCAGATTTCGATCGCGACTATCAAAAATGGTTTGCCCCTGCCCTGCGTCCCCTGAAATCCCCCGCAGAATCTTTGCCAGAAGAGGAGTTAATCGCTCGCATCGAGTTGATTTTATCCACCCTCGAGCGCGCCACCTATTACAGTATTTTAGCGCCCTTAAGCTTGGCGCTTCGGCAGGCGATTTTCAAAATTTCCGAACGATATTTAGATAACTCCCAGTTACCAGAAGTCGAATCCCTGCGATCGCTGGCCAAATTAGCGGCAGAAACGCGCAATTTACTGCCCCTGTCTCGCTTGAATTTTGATAGCTGTCCCTCTCTGTTTGCCTATTTAGCAGAAACCCCCGATTGTGAAAGTATTTTGCAGCAATTCGATCGCTGGTTGGAGCGTTATGGTTATTTAAGTCAAGTGGCGACGGATATTTCCGTTCCGAGGTGGTTTGAAGATCCCCGTCCCCTGCGGGAATTGTTTGCCCAATATATTTTTAGCGATCGCGATCGCGCACAAGCAGAAGGCAATTCTCAGGATCGTGCCAACCCGGGTTTGAGAGCGCGGATCGTTCAAGGTCGATTAAATTTAAAAGGGCGCGTGACGGAGGTCTATTCTCGTTTGTTAGCTGCCCTGCGCCAGACGTTTTTAGCCTTGGAAAAACGGTGGTTGGCAGCCGGCGTTTTAGAAGAAGAAGGCGATATTTTCTTCGTGAAATTTGAGGAAATTCGCGCGGTTTTAGAAGAGGGAGATCTGGAATTGCGATCGCGTTTGCCCGAGGGGGTTCGGCAACGGCGATCGCGTTGGAAAAAAGATCGGAAACTTCCTTCCGTTCCTTATGTCGTTTATGGGCAAACCACTGAGGGAGATTTACCGATTTTATCGACTTTAGCGCCCCAACAAAAATTAACGGGAATTCCTGCCAGTTCCGGGATTGTCGAAGGGAGGATTAAGGT
>JBFRWJ010000524.1:0-2938 GCA_051439525.1 Spirulina sp.
TTCATCACCTCGTCATACTCAAACACCTGCTTCCGGGTATCGTAGTAGAACGTTTCCACCTTCTTCTGCGCCCCTTCCAAAGAACGGGTTAGCATTCCCGACTCGATCGGCATATCTTCCTCCACCCGGAAAGCATTCATCAACCCCGCCACGCGATCGCCGCCAAAAATTCGCAACAAATTATCCTGCAAACTCAAGAAAAACTTAGTGGAGCCGGGGTCTCCCTGTCGTCCTGCCCGTCCCCGCAATTGGTTATCGATGCGACGGGACTCATGGCGTTCGGTGCCGATTACGTGCAATCCGCCCAATTCTACCACCTGATTGTGTTCCTTGCTGGTAAACGCCTCGTATTCTTCGCGAATGCGATTGTAAACCTCCCGTAACTTCCGCAACACCGGATCGTCAATAGGAGCATTTTCCGACGCGATCGCCAATTTATCTTCTGCTTCTAACTCCTGCAAACTTTGTTCTCCGTAGGTTTCCACGGCAAAATTGACCGCCTCTTTTAACTTCTCCAAGGTACTTCCCGATAAATCCGTCGGGAAAATTTCTGGAGAGGCTTTCCAAGTCTTTTTCTTCTTCTCTCCATCCCCAAACCCTTGGGGGGATTTCTTGGCGGGTTTCATCCCCGGAATTGCGGCCACGAGTTCCTTTTCTTCGGGAATCACCACGCGAGGCATAAAATACTCCCGCACCTTCAACCGTGACATATATTCTGCATTTCCTCCCAAAATAATATCAGTTCCGCGACCTGCCATATTCGTCGCGATGGTTACGGTACTAAAGCGACCCGCTTGAGCGACAATTTCGGATTCCCGTTCCACATTTTCCGGACGGGCATTGAGAATATTGTGAGGAATGTTGAGTTCTTGCAGATTTCGAGAGAGTAACTCCGATTTTTCCACGCTGGTGGTGCCCACCAAAACCGGGCGACCCAACTCGTGCATTTCCGCGCATTCTTTCGCCACCGCCATCCATTTCGCCGGTTCGGTTTTGTAGACCACATCGGATAAATCCTCTCGCCTCGAGGGTAAATTGGTGGGGATAATCGTCACTTGCAGGTCGTAAATTTTCTCGAATTCCGCTTCTTCCGTTTTTGCCGTTCCCGTCATTCCTGCTAACTTGGGATAAAGCAGGAAGAAATTTTGATAGGTAATCGTCGCTAAAGTTTGGGTTTCATTTTGAATTTTGACCCCTTCCTTGGCTTCGATCGCCTGATGCAAACCATCGCTCCACCGTCGTCCCGCCAGCACTCGTCCGGTAAACTCGTCTACGATGACGACTTCATCATTGCGAACGATGTAATTTACATCATTGGTAAAGAGTTCTTTGGCTTTAATGGCATTAAAAATATAGTGCGCCCAAGGATCGTTGGGATCGTATAAATCGGTTACCCCCAAAAGTTGCTCGGCTTTGGCAAAGCCTTCATCGGTCATCAAGACGTTGCGTGCCTTCTCATCCACCTCATACTCCCCTTCTCCTTCCTCATTTTGGGGAGCCAGTTGCAGGGCGATTTGGGCGGCTTTCATGTATTTTTCCGTGGGACGTTCCACTTGCCCGGAGATAATGAGGGGGGTTCTGGCTTCATCGACTAAAACCGAATCCACTTCATCAATAACGCAGTAATTAAATGGCCGCTGTACCACATCCTCGATTGAGGTCGCCATATTATCCCGAAGATAATCAAAACCCAACTCGCTATTGGTGGCATAGGTAATATCGCAACCATAATTCTGTTTGCGTTCTAGCGGATTCATTCCTGCTTGAATCAATCCTACGCTCAAGCCGAGAAAACGATGCACCTGTCCCATCCATTCCGCATCCCGTCGTGCCAAATAATCGTTCACCGTGACGACGTGAACGCCATGCCCCGAAAGGGCGTTAAGATAAGCGGGAAGGGTCGCGACGAGGGTTTTGCCTTCCCCGGTTTTCATTTCCGCGATTTGTCCTTCATGAAGAATGATGCCCCCGAGGATTTGCACGTCAAAATGGCGCATTCCCAAGACCCGCCAAGCGGCTTCACGGACGACGGCGAAGGCTTCCGGTAAAATTTCCTCGAGAATATCTGCTCGATCGCGATCGCTCTTCGCTTTGGCGAGTTGTTCTTTAAATTCTCCCGTTTTGCCTCGGAGTTGTTCGTCGGAGAGGGCTTTGATCTCATCTTCCAACAAGTTAACTTCAACCACCAAGGGCCTGTATTTCTTCAGTTTGCGGGCGTTGGGGTCTCCGAGCAGTTTCTTGAACATGGCAGCTTTCTAGGGGATTGGGCGATTTCGCGATCGCGGACAATGGTTTATCCACAATGGTATCACTTCCCTCGAACAATCCCCGATGCGGAAAACCGAATTTGTGATCTGGTATTGGTTATGGGGGATTCTGCGACTCTTCCCTCCTCATCTCGTTACTGCGATCGGTTGGGGAGGGATGCGATCGCTTTTCCCAATTTCAAGATTGTACTCAAATTTCAAGGGAAAAACAACGAAAATCCTGAATTTCAAGCCTCCTGCTTTAGCGATCGCAACTGATAACCGATCGCCGTTCGCTGTTCGCTGAAATGACGATTTCGCCTTGTTTTGTTAAAAAAAACCAAGTAATTTTCTCTCGAAGGCAGTTGAGAGTTGTATGCTAAGGATTCTGTAAAAAATAGTGATAGATCGGGAGCAATACAACATGGCCAAAAAGAAGAAAAAATATGTTGCTCGTTCTCCGAAAAAGGGATTCGGTCTCAATCTCGAAAATGTTAAAGCGGGAGTTGCCAAAGCGCAAAAATTTCTGGCTCTCGGAGAAATCGATAACGCCCTCGCTAAATTGCGCGAACTCGACGATCGCTATCCCGATCGCCCAGAAATTCTTAAATATCTTGCTTATACGTATCGCGAACTCGGACATTTTCCTTTATATCAATTCAACCTCGAACGGTGGGTCGAAGTTGCGCCAG
>JBFRWJ010000525.1:0-13441 GCA_051439525.1 Spirulina sp.
ATAGGAGAGTTGTTTGTTGTTTGTAGTTTATTGTTTGTTGTGGGGGAGACGTTTTTCGTTATCTTATTCTCTTTTTCTCGGATAATAATTTCGCCATTTTCTCCTTCTTCAACTTCCATAAAATCGGCAACGGTGGGTAAAAATTCCACCTGAATATCTAAGTGGGGACGACAAGCTAATAAACCTTTGGTATAGGGATGTTGGGGAGCGTGAAAAATCCGATCGCGATCGTCATATTCCACGATTTTTCCTCGGTACATCACCGCGATGCGATCGGCAACCTCGGCAATGACTCCGAAATCGTGGGTAATAAAAATCATCGACATTTCCCGCGCTTTACACAAATCTCGCAATAAGGTAAGGATGGAGGCTTGTACCGTGACATCCAGTGCCGTTGTGGGTTCGTCGGCAATGAGGAGGGTGGGATTGCAAGAAATCGCCATGGCGATGGTTACCCGTTGTAATTGTCCCCCGGATAGCTCGTGAGGATAGCGCTTGAGAAAGGTTCTTTTGCGAGCGTTCATTTCTCGTCTTAAGTACTTTTCTTCTTCCTCGCTCAACGCAAATATTTCTGTTTTCGTGTTTAAAAACTCATTCTTCACTGTTTCTTGCAACTCTTGATCGGAGGGGATGAGACTTACCTCTTGCAACAACGCGATCGCCCTTCTTCTTGCTTCGGAGGGCGAGACCTCTTGATGCAGGCGAATTGCTTCCGTGAGTTGAAACCCAATGTTATACACGGGGTTGAGGGCGGACATGGGTTCTTGAAAAATCATCGCGATCGCGCCACCGCGATAGTGCCGCCGTTCTTCTTCAGATACCTTCCGCAAATTGACGGGATCCTCGCCGGGTTCCGGACAAAACCAGATTTCCCCGTCCATAATTTTCCCCGGATAGGGAATCAAACCGAGAATTGCCAGAGAAGTCACGGATTTTCCCGATCCCGACTCTCCGACGATCCCGAGGGTTTGCCCGCGATCGATTTTAAAATCAATCCCATCGACAGCAGTAACGGGGTTATCTTCGGTTAAAAACTGGACTCGTAGGTTGCGAACGTTCAGGACGGTATCGGTCATGCGATTTTAGGGGTTAGCGCGAAGAAAAATTCAGAATAATTTTAACAATTTACCACCCCAAACCTAGTATGTTGAACAGCAATTGTGCGATATCAATCTTAAAAAAAAAGAACGATCCCACTATTTTCGTTAGCTCAACTTAATTCACAAAAAAAATGGTACAAAGCGTGACAGCAGAAACAAACTGGCCGGATTTTCTCCAACAACTTCTCGATAAGCAATCTCTCTCCCGCGATCAAGCCTCGCAATTAATGCAAGGTTGGTTAAAAGAAGAGATTCCCGCCGTTCTCTCCGGTGCTATTTTAGCAGCTATTCAAGCCAAGGGAGTCTCGGCGGCAGAATTGGCCGGGATGGCACAAGTTTTGCAATCCCAATCCTTACAACAAGACGCGATCGCCCACGATCGCCCGGTTATCGATACGTGCGGCACGGGGGGCGATGGGGCGCATACGTTTAATATTTCTACCTCGGTGGCGTTTGTCTGTGCGGCTGCGGGGGTTGCCGTGGCGAAACACGGCAATCGCTCGGCTTCGAGTAAGGTGGGGTCTGCAGATGTTTTAGAGGCGCTTGGCGTGCGTTTACAGGCACAGCCCGAGAAGATTAAGGCGGCTTTAACCGAGGTGGGAATTACCTTTCTCTTTGCCCCGGGCTGGCATCCGGCGATGAAAGCGGTTGTCCCTTTCCGCAAGACGTTAAAGGTGCGGACGGTTTTCAATCTCTTGGGCCCGTTGGTGAATCCCCTGCGTCCCACGGGGCAAGTCATTGGGGTGTTTGACGGGCAATTCGTGCCGAGGATGGCAGAAGCGTTGCAGATGTTGGGAATGTCGAAAGCGATCGTTTTGCACGGGCGAGAAAAGCTGGATGAAGCGGGCTTGGGGGATGTGACGGATCTGGCGGTGGTTGCGGATGGGGCGACGCGATCGCAGGTTCTCGATCCTCAATCTTTGGGCCTTGTCAAAGCCCCTTTGGAAGCGTTAAGAGGGGGAGAACTTGACGAAAATACGGAAATTCTCCGCAATGTTTTACAAGGAAAAGGGACGCAGGCACAACAAGATGTAGTGGCTTTAAATGCGTCTTTGGCGTTGCAGGTGGGGGAAGCGGTGCCGTTTTTAGACCATGGGAAGGGAGTGGAAAAGGCGCGGGAAATTCTCCAAAGCGGTGCGGCTTGGTCGAAGTTGGAAGAGTTGGTTAAGTTTCTGGAAAGTTAGAGTCTATTCACTCAAGATTAAACTCGTAGGTTGCGTCAGAATTAGAAGGTAGAGTAATGAATTACAATTCTCAAAATCTGGCGCATTCTACAAACTATTCAAACTAAAAAAATGGGAAAACTCATCGCTTTTGGCTGGTATGGGGGAAAATTTAATCACTTAAATTGGTTGCTGCCGTTATTACCCGAAGCAACGCATTATTGCGAACCGTTTGGCGGTTCTGCGGCAGTTTTGCTCAATCGCAAACCGGCTTCTCTGGAGACTTATAACGATATTGATGGGGAAGTCGTCAATTTTTTTCAAGTGTTGCGGGAGAAACAAGAAGAACTCATCCAAGCGATCGCTTTAACGCCTTTTTCTCGAGAAGAATTTCGACTTTCTTTAGGACAATTTTCCGAGGAGATTGACAATTTAGAACGGGCGCGACGCTTTTTTATTCGAGCGCGACAAGTAAGAACGGGTTTGGCACAAACTGCAAGTGAGGGACGTTGGGCGCATTGTAAGTTAACCAGTCGTGCGGGAATGGCTGCGGCGGTTTCTCGTTGGTTGGGAAGCGTGGAAGGACTCTCGGAAATCGTGCAAAGATTGTTACGCGTCCAGATTGAAAATGATTCCGCAATGGAAGTCATTAAAAGATACGATAGCCAAGAAACACTGTTTTATTGCGATCCCCCCTATCCTCACGACTCGCGATCGGATTCTAAAGCCTACGGTTATGAAATGACGGCGGAAGAACACAGAAATCTTGCCGATCTTTTGCATCAAGTTAAGGGAAATGTGGCAATTTCTGGCTATCACGGTACTCTCATGGATGAACTTTATCGAGATTGGCATTACGTTGAAGCCCCTGCGAAAAAAGCCCACTCAACGAATACGAGAGCTGGTCGAGAAAAACGCGATCGCGTCGAAGTTCTCTGGACAAATTATGCAATACGTGAGGATGGGCAGAAAATTCCCCACAGAGACACAGAGGAACACAGAGAGAGAGTGAAATTGTCCTAATCGGCTATCGTAGTGCGAGATCGTTTGCGATCGCCGATATTCCAGAAAATGATGGTATTCCAACTGCCGGAAACAAGGGTCTTGCCATCGGGACTCCAAGCGACGCTCTCGATCTGGGGAATGTTATCGGGCATCGAGGGTAGGTTATTATTGGGACGTTGATGGGTTGTGAGAGTATGGAGGAGTTGTCCACCCCGACTCCAGATTTTGAGGATTCCGTTGCGCCCTCCAGAAACAAGCATCTCACTATCGGGACTCCACCCCAGGCTATAAATCCAACCCGAAGCGAGGTGATGAAGGAGTTGTCCCTCTCGACTCCAGATCGCGATACTCGCATTCTCCCCTCCAGCCGCGATCGTCTGACCATCGGGACTCCAGACTATACTATTCACCCCAGATTCATGTCCTGCGAGCTCGCGCAGGCGTTCTCCCTCTCGACTCCAGATTTCGATCGCATCCCAACGTTCAAAAGCAAACATCCCACCGTCGGGACTCCAAGCAAAACTAAAGCAATCTCGAGTTGGAAAGGTATTGAGGAGTCGTCCTTCTCGACTCCAGATGGCGATCGCATTATCTCCACAAGCAGCAAGGGTCTGAGCATCGGGATTCCATGCCACGCTATCGATTCTCGTGTTGCGATCGCGAAGTCGATTTTCTGTGAGAATGGGGACTTCTGTGAGAGTGTGGAGGAGTTGTCCCTCCCGACTCCAGATTTTGAGGGTGCCGTCCAAACTGCCGGACGCGATCGCGTTACCGTCCGGACTCCAAGACACGCTCGTGATGGGAGCGAGATGACCTGCGAGAGTGTGGAGGAGTTGTCCCCGTGCATCCCAGATTTTGAGGGTATTGGCTCCCTCTGCAAGAATAAAGTGGTTACTCGAAGCAGCAAGAGCCCGACCATCGGGACTCCAGACCACGCTCGTCACCCAACTTGGAGTGAGACTCTGTAGAAATTCTCCTTCTTGATTCCAAAGGGCGATCGCACCGTTCTTATCGACAGAAGCAAGAGTCTGACCGTCAGAATTCCATGCCACGCGATCGATAAAAGTTTTCACGGGAAAGGCTCCTTGTGGAAAAGTTTGTAGGATTTGTCCCTCCAAACTCCGGATTTGGAGATCGCCACTGGCGATCGCAAGCCTCTGACTGTCCGAACTCCAGACGATACTGGTCACCCCAACAATGTCCATGGTATGGCGAAGTTGTCCCTCTACACTCCAGATTTTCAGTGCAAAATCTTGACTCTCATAAGACGCGATCGTCCGACCATCGGGACTCCAGGCAACGTTATCGACTCCACCTTGATGTCCTTCCAGAGTCCGGAGGAGTTGTCCATCGCGACTCCAGATTTTTAGAATGTTGTCCCCACCTCCAGACACGAGCATCTCACCATTGGGACTCCAAGCAATGCTACTGACCCACTTTGGATATCCTGCAAGAGTGTGGAGGAGTTGTCCATCGCGATTCCAGATTTTGAGAGTTTTGTCCTCACCTCCGGAAGCCAATCTCTGACCATCGGGACTCCAAGCGATGCTAACGATCCCGGATTGATGTCCCTCGATCGTCTCGAGGAGTTGTCCTCGGGAACTCCAAATTTTAATCGTCTCATCCCAACTTCCCGAGGCGATCTCGTTACCATCGGGACTCCATGTTACGCTTGCCACGGGAGCAGAATGCCCTTTGAGAGTATGAAGGAGTTTGCCCTCCACGCTCCAGATTTTGAGGGTGTTGTCCCAACCTGCGGAAGCAAGGAACTTGCCATCGGGACTCCAGGCAATGCTGGAGATCCCGGGGTGATGTCCGGTGATGCGATCGCGTTCTTGGATCGTTCGTTCTGCCATTAATTGCTTAAAAGAAAAGTCGGTTTTTGAGGAGGGAGCAAAGGAAGTATTTTGTTGGGGAATCGCCGCGATCGCCTGTTTTCGTGGAACGGTTGCCCAACCTAAAATTCCGGCAAGTCCGACTAAACCAAAAACCGTACCGACGAGCATTCTTTTTAACAATTGCTGACGACTCGACATATTGAAATTCTCAATTTGATTGGCTTTCAAGGCTCCTCTTTAAATTTATCAGAAAGTCGTGTTCTAGTTTTTTTGTTCTTTAATTACACTGCACGTCTGTCAGAGACTGTTTCTGCCATATATTCAAGCCATGGTCGATGAACCTCACAGACTGTTTTCGTGGCTTCCAACTCGCCCCAACCCTGAGTTTTCGGTCGTCCTCGAATACCACGCGACAGTCCCAACTGTGGGACAGAAAGTCAGGAGACCAGTAATCGCCGCATTCGATCTCGTTTACCACTGGGAGAATGCTAATTGACCGCTCCCCCTCCTCCACGTTGCTAAAGGAGGGGGATTCTTAAGCAATCCAAAAATGAACTCTTAAAGGCGTAGTCAAATCGCCGCTACTGACTCCATTGAGAGAGAACCCCAATGTTGCCGCTACTTTTCTTAAAATGTTCGCCGCACCGTTGCAGTCCGCATTGATTAAACTGTTATTTGCAGAACGATACAATCCTCGTTTAACCCGCTTTCCTGATGGTTTCCAGCTTTCGGGTTTTGCACCGAATGTCGGCAAGAAATCATCATCTAAAAACGAGGCTTGCGAGGTGTACGATTCCTCAGTTTCAACGAACTCAATCCCGTACAATTCGCATAATTGCTTGATGCGTTCTTTGAGTTTAGCCGTGGGGATTTGAACAAACTTCTGGTTGTTTTTTGCCCCGATATCGATACCATATTTTTGACCTTTGTTCCAGCCAAAAACAATACGACCTATGCTATTTTTTAAGCAATGATTAATTACTAATCTTGCGGCTTTATTAACCGCATCTCTCATTTGTTGATTTCGTTTTTCGGTGATTCGAGATAGTCGCTTACTCCAAAATCCTTGCGGTTTATTCTTCTTAATCGTGGCAATTTGCTTGTTGTACCATTGGTTGACTGATTTAAGATGTTTTCCATCAACAATGAAACTCATTCCCGCATTACTGACGCAGGTTAGCCAGTTATCTAAGCCGTGGTCAATCCCCAATACTTTGTTTTTTTGTAGAGATGTAGCACTGCTACGTCCGTACATAGGGTCTAATTGGTAAATCCACTCAACGTAAAAGCAGCCGTTACGGGGTAGAATCCGGATTTCTCGAATTTTATTAAAATCGAGGTTGCGAGGAAATAGCAATAGAAAAGCATCGACTCCGAAGGCGGCTTTTACCTTTTTACCTAATGGGATTCTGACTTTATCTCCCTTTATTCTAAGTGCTTGTTTGGGATAGGTTATCGTTCCCATTCCACCTTTTTTTCGATATTTAGGCAAGTGGGGACGATTTTCTAACTCTCCTTGACGATATTGCTGAGAAAGTTCTTTATAGGATTGGAAAGATTCAGCAACACTCCTGAGAGTTTGCTGTGCCGCTTGGGAATACAGAAACTGATAGTTTAAATTGGGCTTCAGTTCCTTTTCAAGATCGTACTTTCCCGTGATATAACCCCGTTTAAAATACCACTGACGAGCTAGATAGATGCCACAATTAATTAACTTATTTGCAGTCATACAAAGATACTCTAAAAATGGCAATTTGTCTGAATCTTTAATCAGATTTTGTTGACAGCCAAACAATCGACATCACCTCCTTTTTTTTATTTTACCATAAAAAAATCTTCATCCTATACTTTTGAAAGCTGCCTTCCCCTCGGCTAAAGGGCGGGGCTTTAAACCCAGTTTTTTGGTAAAACAACAATTGCTATCATCACCAACAGCATTGCGCGGACGATCCTGCAAAGCGATCTTTTCATCTGACTGCATGACTTACAATGTATAAGAGATATTGTGTACTAGCACAATAATCATTGATTATATCCGGCAATGTTCTTAGCGCCCACTTTCAGTTTCATGGTATTGGCAACTCGACTGCTGGCAACATTTCGCCTCTTGCTAACACCATCTCCCTCGGGGAATTAATCTTTTATTTTCTGCTCGACTTCTTCTAATTCTCGCGTAATTTCTTCCTCTACAACTGATAGTAAATTATCGAGAGTGTTTAAAAGCTCTCCCTCTCCTTGTTTAAACTCTGCCGTTAATGCTGCTTTAACGTATCGTCGTTCTACGTCTCGCAGCCCAAACAACGCCGAGATAGAATTTAACTCTTGGATACTCACCTTGCGATCGGCAAAAACACAACGCAGTAATTCTTTAAGATCGAAATTGTCAGCCGCGATTTCTGGGGAATATTTCTCGACTTCAACCGACAAGGCTAAATCGAGAATTTGTCGTAATTTACTTTCCGAAGGTACTAAACAGAGAAAAGGTATTATCTTTTTAAATAAATACTCTTTTAAATCTTGTTCGTCGAGCGCATCTTTCACGTTTTTAATCTCCCCCTCAGCGATCGCTTGCCATTCAAAATATAACATTGAGAGGGCGCGATCGCGAGAATTTGGGAAAACTGTTCAAGCGATAACGGGAATTTGAGAGGCGAGATCCAATTCAATTCTTTTGATTAGATTTAAGATAGCTTGATAGCTTTTTATATCTTTTTGACAGTAGAAACAGTGTGCACCTTGATGTAAATCTTGCAAAGCGGCTGCAATATTCCCC
The DNA here is from genome assembly GCA_051439525.1 of Spirulina sp. GTDB lineage: Bacteria > Cyanobacteriota > Cyanobacteriia > Cyanobacteriales > Spirulinaceae > CCY15215. Next base: position 7,880 of record JBFRWJ010000525.1, read on the forward strand.
ATTTCTTGCCAAGCTAAACCGCGATTGATATAAAATTCAGCCCGATCGCGATCGCCTTCTAATGCCCGAGAGAAATCGTGAATGGCAGCAAGATACTGCTTGTATTTTTGGCATAAATAACCGCGATTAAAATAAAAATCGGGATTATTTTCATCCCAGTGAATGGCAAGAGATAAATCAGCGATCGCTCGCTCTAAATCTCCCAGTCGCGCGTAAGTCAAGCCGCGATCGCTATAAATTATCGCTCTTTCCTCGGGGGAGATAGGAAATTTTGTCTTTAAGGCACGATGGTAATTGAGAATTGCGCGATCGTAATCTTGCAATTCAAAATACGCCAAACCTCGATTATAATACGCCTCAAACCCATCGGGATCGAGGTGGATGGCTCGCGTGTAATTGGCGATGGCGTTGCGATAATCCCCCGATCGATAATGGGCTAAACCGCGATGCAAATATGCTGTTGAATTCGAGCGATCGTACTGCAATGCCAAGGTACAATCTTCCTTGGCTTTCTGGTAATTTTGTTGATAAATTTGTAACAAACAGCGATTGCTGTAGGCGGCGGCGAGATTTTCTCCTTTTTCAATCGATCGCGTAAAGGCGATCGCAGAATTTTTGTAGTCTCCTCGCTGCATCGCTTCTATTCCTCGAGAAAAAGAATTTGACGAGACGGCTAAAGCTGAAGTATTGCCAAAAATCAGAAAAGATAATAAAATTGAGCAGAGAATGCAGAAACTAGGGTAGAGAATTTGCATAAAGTTTGTCCCAATTCATAATTTTTCCTATTGTTAACGTGCATTCTCAAAACGTCAAAAGACTCTCCGTCAAACTAACCTTAAAAAAAGAAATAAGTGTAAAATTGAATACGATTGCTCAAAAAAGTGTAGCGAATGAATCCAGAAGAACCCCTTCGCAGTGTCCATACGACTAACTTTCCCGATATTCTCAAACAATTGGGGATTTCTTTAGTTATTTCTACTTATCAAGCGGGGAAGTTAATCCTCGTCCGGGCGGATGGGAATAATCTAAATACTCACTTTCGTATGTTTAAAAAACCCATGGGAGTGGCAGGCGATCGCGAAAAATTGGCGATCGGTAGCGAAGTGCAAATTTGGGAACTCCGCAACGCCCCCGCCGTTGCCCAAAAACTCCCTCCCCCCGGCACTCACGATGCTTGCTATCTCCCTCGCCGCACCCATATTACGGGAGATATCGACGTTCACGAAATGGCTTATATTAACGAGGATCTCTGGTTTGTCAATACACGTTTTTCCTGTTTGTGTACGTTGGATGAAAAAAGTAGTTTTGTTCCGCGCTGGCGACCACCTTTTGTGAGTGCCTATGCTCTTGAAGATCGCTGTCATTTGAATGGGTTGGCGGTTGTCGGCGATCGCCCCAAATACGTCACGGCATTGGGAGAAACGGACACCCGAGAAGGATGGCGGCAAAATAAGGCATCTGGGGGCATTCTCATGGACGTGGAAAGCAACGAGATTATCTGTCGGGGGTTATCGATGCCCCATTCCCCCCGATGGTATGATAACCGCCTCTGGGTGTTGGAGTCGGGGAAAGGCACTCTCTCCACCGTCGATCCGAAAACGGGAAAAGTCACCGCGATCGCCACGCTGCCCGGATTTACGCGAGGCATTGATTTTATCGGACGTTGGGCTTTTATCGGACTATCTCAAGTGAGAGAAACGGCAGTATTTAGCGGCATTCCCATCACGGAAAGCCTAAAAGAGCGCATTTGCGGGGTTTGGATGGTGAATATCGATACGGGGGAGATCGTTGCCTTCCTGCGCTTTGAAGAGGCAGTACAAGAGATTTTTGCCGTCCAAATCTTACCGGGAATTCGTTTTCCCGATGTCATTGACTGGGATGAAAAATTACTTGCCGCTTCCTATATTTTGCCCGATGAAGCATTACAAGAAGTCGTTCATCCTTCGGTACAATCTTCCGAAACCCAACCCGCTTTCGAGATGAATGGACAAAGCGATCGCCAAGATAATAAATCGGAAGAGTATTTTCAATTGGGCTGCGATCGCTATAATCGAGGCAAATTCGAGGAAGCGATTACTTATTTTCAACAATGTCTCGAACTTAAACCCGATTACGTGGCGGCACGGTACAATTTAGGCGTAATTTATCGAGAACAAGAGAAATGGCAGCAGGCAGAATTCTATTTGAATCGGGTCATTGAAAAACAACCCGATAATGCAGAGGCATATAATAATTTAGGAATTATTTATCACAATCAAAAACAACTCGATCGCGCTATCTTTAACTATACGAAAGCCATTCAACTCAATCCCAATTTTGCCACCGCTCATTTTAATTTAGGCATGACTTTACTGCAAGCGGGAGATTTTTCCCGGGGTTGGGAAGAATGCGAATGGCGCTGGAAAACCGATGAGTTTACCCCTTTTTCTTGTCCTCATCCTCGTTGGGATGGTAGCGATATTAGCAATAAAACCATTCTCATTCATACGGAACAAGGATCGGGAGATGCCATTCAGTTTATGCGTTATCTTCCTTTCTTGGCAAAACAGTGTCGAGGCATTATTTTAGTGTGTATTCCCGATCTCGCCCCCTTATTTGCCACGGTTGAAGGAATTAGTAAAATCTTACCTCCCGGTGATATTCCCCTCTCGGATTTTCAAGTTTATGCTCCCTTGATGAGTCTTCCTCATTTACTCGGGAGAACCTTAAATAAAATCCCCGATCGCGTTCCCTATTTAGGACGAGAAGAATGGAAAAAAGCAGGAAAATTATTGTCCTATTCTGCCACATCTTCCCAATTCAAAGTGGGGATTGTTTGGGCAGGAAGTCCAACGCATAAAAACGATAAAAATCGCTCTTGTCAGTTAGAAGATTTTCTCCCCGTATTAAAAACCAAAGGAGTCGCGTTTTACAGCCTGCAAAAAGGAGCGCGATCGCAAGATTTGGCCAAGCTTCCCCCAGAAATTACCGTCCTCGATCTCAGTCCTCAACTCACCGATTATGAAGCGACGGCAAAACTGATTTTACAATTAGATTTAGTCATTAGTATTGACACCTCTGTCGCTCATTTAACGGGGGCGCTGGGAAAACCCATCTGGACGGTTTTATGTTATGCTCCTGATTGGCGCTGGATGCTCGATCGCGCCGATAGTCCTTGGTATCGGACGATGCGGTTATTCCGTCAGTCCAAACCGAAAGAATGGACGGGAGTTTTTAAAAACTTAGCGCGATCGCTCGTTTCCACGATCCGCAAGTCATGAGAAGCGAACAATGAGCGATCGAGTTTCCCCATACGCCTATTGGTATTCTAAATCTAGTTTACTATAGATTTGTTCGTCCGTCCATAGAGATTTCACCACCGTCCAAACGGCATCTACAAAACCCAAGCAATAAAAGAATCCTCGCACAAACATTTTTACAGGCGAACTACTTTTAAAACAAGGTGGATTGCCTAAAACATGACAATCGAACAATCGCACGTAGAGTCGCAAACACTCTCTGAAAGTTAGATTTTTGAATGACATCCAAAAATGATTGTGGTAATGAGTCACTTGGTATTTTATGGTACGGGTGCTGATATCGTGACATCCCCCGCTCTCTTCTCCTAAATGCAATAAGACAGCCTCTGGATCGTACCAAATTTTATAGCCTATTTTCCCGATCCGCAAGCAAAAGTCCGATTCTTCCCGGACGGCACTCCCTCGAAATCTCTCATCAAATTCTAGTCCGTGTTTGCTGAAAATTTCTCGACGGAAGGACATATTACAACCTCTTACAGAAATAATTTCTTGAGGTTTAACAGTGTGAATAAAATCTAAATAGTACCAAGCAATTCCTGCATCCATTGCTTCTTTGGGTAAATAGTCAATCAGTAAGTCTTCAGGAATACCGTCTACTGTCATGGGATCGAGAACTCGACCTCCTACCGCACCAATTTCAGGAGAATTCATGTAGTTTTTAGCATGATTTGAAAGAAAATCTTTTCTTAATCTTACATCATCATCAATAAATAAAATAATGTCCCCTTTAGCGCGACGCATACCATAATTACGCGCACCGGGTAAACTTGCCCATTCTAACTTATACCAAGAAATCAGTTGCCGATCCTGTAATTCTTGTAAGTATTTTTCTGTTTCTGCTTCATGATTTTGAGTTTGGTCAACGACCAAAACTTCAAATTCTGGGTATTCTAATTGTACGACATCGGCAAGAGTATCGCGAAGAACTTCTTCGCGATTATAAGTGGGAATAATAACGGAAAATGAAGGACTTTTCATAGAATGTATTTTCCTTAACCAATTGTATTTAGAGAATCTTGATAAACTTGGATGTACGAAGCGATCATGGCTTCTTGTGTAAATTGTTTGGCATGTTCTAGACTTTGGGTTTTTAAGCTATCTAGTTTTGATAAAGATTTAGAAATAATTTCTGCTGCTTCTTGTTGGTTTTCTGGATCGATATATATTCCTGCTGTTCCGCAGACTTCTGTCATGGGGGGACGTTCTGATGTAAACACCGGACAACCACAAGATTGAGCTTCAATAATCGGCCAGCCAAAACCTTCTTGTAAAGAGGGAAATAAGAGCGCAGTTGCTGATGAGTATAATGCTCTCAAACTTTCATTATCGATGTCAATTAACTCGATGACTTTCTCTTCTAAATTATGGGTTTGAATAAATTTCCTCATTTCTTCATTGAATGATTGTCCGGCCATAACTAATAATAAACTTTCAGCGTTTTCATACTGCACTAAATTCTTAAATATCGATAACACTCCAAGGCGATTCTTGTACCAAGCATTACTCCCTATATGAAGGATAAATTTTCTTTCTGGATCGAGATTTAAGGCTTTTAATTTTCCCTCTCTCATTGATTTTTCCATGGGGGTATAAGGATAGTTTAACCCCATATAAATCCGAGAAACTCTCTTAGGATTAAGATGAGTTATTCGCATTAAATCTGCCTTGGTTTTATCAGAAACACAGACTACTCTTTGAGATTTATTCAATCCATTGAGAATCATTTTTTGTAGTTTTCTGCCCGTCCATTTGGTTTGATTCTCTTTAATTTCTCCTAAAGCCGAACGAATGGCTAACAGATCGTGACAGGTAATAACATGAGGAACGTTTTGCAAATAAGGCGTATAGGGCGCACTGGAATGATCGCAAATATGAACTATATCTGCCCAGCTTAATGATTTTTTGAGTGCTTGAGGAAAAAGAATAAATTTATCAATATAACCCAACCATTTTCCTATGCCCGTTGCTGTTGGTTTGATTTTGGCGATGATGGGTTCTGGTCTAATGATGCGAACTTCATGACCAAATTGTTTCAAACCGATTTCGAGAGCTGTAGCAAATCTTTCCATACTTTGACTTTTGTCTGGAAGATAAGTAGCAAGTACAAGGATTTTCACTTTGAATTTTACTGGAAATAACTGTTTTTTTATGACTGTTTTTTTGACTAATTCATATATTTAGCATATCAGTATTTTCTGATTTTGACAAATGCTAATGAGAGCGCAAAAAAAAGAGAGTCACCATTTTGGCGACTCCCCCAATC
>JBFRWJ010000526.1:0-4537 GCA_051439525.1 Spirulina sp.
ACCTCACGATCTGAGTTTCTGTTTCTTTCCTCTTCGACTACGCTCAGAGGTTTTTCGCAACTGCCCTTTAGAACTATGTCTATCAGGTCTTATGTCCGCTCCACAGACTGTAACCGCAAGCCCTGCGGCCAGAATATTATTCGCTGCATTGATATCTCGGTCATGGTTCGTCCCGCATTCGGGACAAGTCCATTTGCGAACATTCAATGGCATTTTCTCGGCAACATAACCGCATTTCCCGCAACGTTTGCTACTCGGAAAAAAGCGATCGATTTTCACCAATTCCCGCCCGTACCATTGGCACTTGTATTCCAGTTGGCGAAACATTTCCCCCCAACCTGCATCCGATATTGCACGAGCGAGTTTATGGTTCTTAACCATATTTCTCACTGTCAAATCTTCAATCGCAATCATTTGGTTTTCTCGAACCAAATTCGTGGTCAGTTTGTGCAAAAAATCGGTACGAGCATCTTTAATCTGGGCATGAATTCGAGCCACTTTCTGACGCGCTTTTTCTCGATTATTCGAGCCTTTGGTTTTCCGGCTCAATTCCTTTTGCGCTTTCTTAAGTTTCTCATACAGCCGATTAAAATACTTGGGATTGGTGACTTTTTCACCATCGCTGGTAGCTATCAAGCTAGTAATTCCCGCATCAATTCCCACTTTCTTTTCGGTACTGGGAAAGGGGTGAATGGTTTCGTTCACCAACAAAGAGACAAACCAACGTCCAGAGGGATCGAGTTTGACGGTCACCGTGGAAGGGATTGCTCCCTCTGGCAAGCATCTCGACCAAACAATTGCCAATGGTTCTTTACACTTGGCCAGAAAAAGTTGACCGTTCTCCCATTTAAAAGCCGATTTGGTAAATTCTGCCGAGCCTCCGTTTCGCTTTTTCTTAAAGCGGGGATACTTGGCTCGTTTGCCCCAGAAGTTAGCAAAGGCTTTTTGCAGATGTCTCAAGCACTGCTGCAAGGGAACGCAACTGACTTCATTGAGGAATTGTAATTCCTCGATCTTTTTCCAACCCGTCAACAGACTCGAGGTTTGGCTGTAGCCAATTCTCTCTTGTCGTTCGTACCAAGCCTCAGTTCTCATGGCCAAGGCTTTGTTATAGACCAACCGAACGCACCCCATTGTCCGGCGCAAGAGGTTTTCTTGCTCGGGGTTGGGGTAAAAACGGAATTTGTAAGCGCGCTCGGTCATCTATTGGCATTGGTTTTCACTCTTTTACATTCTAGTCTATTTTGTGTAAAAATGTCAATGCCTACAGTTCTGTATTCGCCAAATTCGGGGCATCGAACCCTCGTCAGGTTGGTTGGACAGGGCAAATTCGATTCGCCGTCCCCCAACCTCAATTTGGCCCCGTTTCCTCTCACCGCTAAACGCCAAGGCGTTCTAGCGGGAGTCTCCACGGGAGGTTCGTGATGATTGTTCTTGCGATTCGTTCGATGGACGAATAGAATTCATTTTAAGCAAAATTCTAAAAAGAACTGATTATGAGTAACGCAACAGTAGAATGGATCGAGCAATTGGGAACGGCAGGGGAGGATGATGCTTACGACCTTGCCGTTGACTCGCAGGGCAATATCTATGTCACCGGCTATACCTCCGGAACCTTGGCTGGAGAGAATCAAGGGGGCAATGATGCTTGGATTGCCAAGTATAACCCCCAAGGTCAGCAGCTTTGGGTCCAGCAATTGGGAACCGCCGGGGAAGACGAGTCCAATGGCATCGCGATCGCGCCAGACGACAGCGTGTATATTTTGGGTTATACCTACAGTTTTGACGGGAGTGACAGTCAAATTGCTCGGACTTGGCTGGCGAAATACAGTTCCGAAGGTCAACAAGAATGGCTTCAACCCCTCGCGGAAATTCATCCCCAAATCCCCAATAGTATCGGGGTCGATCGCAAAAGCAATATTTACATCACCGGTTATGCCGTCCCCCCAGAAGGCGACTGGGAAGCTTGGCTGGCAAAATACGATCCCATGGGGATGCGGTTGTGGTGGACTCCTTTAGGAAAATATCACGAAAATGCGGGAACAACTTTGGCGATTGGCGAAGAGGTCAGCGCCTATACGGGACGGACGTATATTAATGTTTATGTCGCGGGCAATACCTCAATGCCGATCGCGGGACAAGGAGAAACGTCCCAAGCTTGGATCGCTCGCTATAGTGGCGAAGGCATTCAAAAATGGATCGTGCCTTTAGGCAGTGCGGAGGAAACCGGATGTAACGACATCGCGATCGATCGCCAAGGCAGTATTTATGTGTCCGGCTATACCGGAGGAACGATGGGTGAGAAAAATGCAGGAGGCAATGATGCTTGGGTGGCGAAGTACGATCCTGCGGGGACTCAACAATGGGTCAAACAGCTTGGCTCTCGAGATGATGAAGAATCGACAGGAGTCGCGATCTATGGGGAGGGGAATGTCTATCTCGCTGGCTTTACCTTTGGGGCAATGGAAGGCACGAATGCAGGAGACTCCGATGCTTGGGTGGCAAAATACGATCCCGATGGCCTGCAGCATTGGATTAAGCAAATCGGTACGTCTGGGGAAGATGGTTGCAATGCCGTAGCCTTAGATTGCCATGGGAATATTTACATTACGGGCTATACCGATGATGCCATGGAAGGGGAAAATGCCGGACATTACGATGCTTGGCTGGCCAAGTTAGCGCAATCGTAAACAGTCAATCCCATTCAAAATTATGAATTTTGAATTTTGAATTTTGAATTTAAAAATATGTCTGCTCCTTCTCCCCTTCAACTCGAGACGATCGCGCAATTATTGCGATCGCTGTTGCGTTTGCCTTCGGTTTGGTTGAAACCCATATTACTGTTGGCATTTTTGAGTTTATTTCAGATCGGCTGGACGGGGGAAGGGGGATTTATTTTTAATTTTGGGGTACACAATGCCACGGTTTTCCTCTTGGCAACGGTGTGGATTCCGGCGGCTATTAAGTTATTGGCGTTGGTAGGAGGACGGATCGATACCCCGGCGGGAGGATTGAGTACCCCCGGTCTGGAAGGGATTTTGCAAGCCGTTGGATCGGCAACCGCCGATGAAGCTTTAGGGGCCTTAAAGGTGGTATTGGAAGATGCCGAGGAAAGCGCTCCTTATCGTCAAAAGGAACAATTGCGAGAAATTCGCCAGCGACTGACTGAAGAGAGCAGCGATCGCATTTCCACCGAACGCGCGCGACAGAATTTGGCCCAATTGGCCGATCGCTACCAAACCCTACAGGACGAATACCCCTCGGGAGCGCGACGGAATTTCTTGTTTGAGGCAGTGGCAGGAGGAATGCGCGCGCTGGTGACTCCGGCGGCTTTATCGGAATCCGAGATTTTAGCTCACTTACAGTCGCAACATCAAGGGCAGCGTTTAGTGGGGCTGTCTTGTTTGCGGAAGATGCAGGAGATCGAAGCATATTTTTCCCCGGTTTTGGCAGCGATCGCGTCTCCGGATTCGGCTTTCGAGCAAATGACGGCTTTACGGGTGGTAGAAGAGATGCTTCCCCATCTCCCCCGCCAGCAGAAGCAGCGCCTCAAGCAAGCCATCGAACAACAGCGCGATTACGATAAGAGCAAGCATCAGTGGATTAAGCGAGGTTCGGAACGATGGGCGATCTGCGATCGTCTCTTGGCAGACATGGGGAACATCTCCACATAAGCGAACATTTCCTCCAAAAGAAGTATGAAGAATTCTCTAGAATACAGTTTTTGATAGACTTACTTTATTATGCTACTGTCGGGCATATTTCCGAAGAGACGCTAGCTGCTCGATCGCCCCCTAACAACAGGTAAATTCAATTATGGCCGAACTCAAATTTGAAAATCAACAAATTGTGACCGATCTCGACAAGATTCAGAGGGAACTCGCCCCCTTATCCATTAAACTCGATCGCTGGCCCACCGGAGACGCTCCGGAAACAATCGCGTTACTGGCGAAAGAATCTCTAGAAGAACCGGAAAAAGAATCGCTTTTGCAGGCATTAGACCATTATTTCCAGCAATTGCAAGCAGAGGACGGGTATCAAAGTCGAGATCTGGTTGTTTTACATCCTCATGTTCCGCAATTAGAGGCGCTGCTGTCAAAATTCGATCGATGTCATACTCACGATGACGATGAAGTCCGCTACATTATCGATGGAGAAGGAACCTTCGGTTTCGTGAAATCCGATGGTTCTCAAGTTGCGCTGAAAATCGAAGCGGGAGAATATATTAACGTCCCCAAAAATACAGAACATTGGTTTTGTTTAACCCCGTCGCAACGCATTAAAGCCGTGCGTTATTTTACCGGAAAGGACGGATGGGTTCCTCGCTATACCGAGACGGAGGTTCGCATCTCATGAAAGCAGAATGGTTGCAAGATGAAGAAACCCACCTGAAGGCAAACGAACTTGCCGATGCGGTTCGTTTTTTTGGCAGTCGCGGTTGGACTCCCGCCACCAGTTCTAATTTTTCCTTCGTCAAAGATCGCCAACAAAATGTCTTTGCGATTTCGCGATCGGGACGGGATAAAACCCAATTTCT
>JBFRWJ010000527.1:0-2827 GCA_051439525.1 Spirulina sp.
CATCCACCCGACTCGGGCGCTTGTATCGCCTCGATCGCGATGGAACTTTAACGAAACTTCTCGACGGGATCGGCTGTTCTAATGGCATTGCTTTTAGCCGCGATCGCCAAACAATGTATTACACCGATTCTCCCAAACGAGAAATATACCGTTTTGCTTACGACGAAGCAACTGGAGCGATCGGCGATCGTCACATTCACATTACCACCCCAGAAAATGAAGGAGTCCCCGACGGGTTAACCCTCGACGGAGAAGGTTATCTCTGGTCGGCGCGCTGGGACGGCGATCGCCTTTTTCGCTATACTCCCGAGGGAGAGGAAGTGTTAAGATTGCGCTTACCCTCAAAGAAAGTCTCTAGCGTGACCTTTGGCGGTGAAGATTATACCGATATTTTTATTACCACGGCGGGAGGAGAAAATCGAGGGGAAAATGGCGAAGGTGCTGGTGGCGTGTATACAATTAATCTGGGCATTCAAGGCGTACCCGAGTTCTACTCGAAAATTGCAGTATAGTTCAGATCGTCTCGTAGCATAGATAAAGATTTCCTTTGGGAAAAGCCGCTAATGACAACAATCAAAGTGCCAGACACACCTAATTTAACTCTCGTCGCTTTCTATGAGAAAAAGCGCGATTTGAAATCGATCGCGTTCGCGGAGCTCATCCAATCGATCCAGAAATGGATTGGTGAAGTCCTTCAGCCAAAAGGCGTGCAAGATACGTTTGTGAAGTACGATCGCAAACAGGTTCACGCCACAATATTGGGTTGTGAAGGTGGCAAGACAAATGGTCGCGTTCTAAGCAAATGGTTCTGGGAAAAGCGGACACAACAACGGTATATTAATTGTGAACAATTACTCACTTACTTCCGATGGTACTCAAACCTTCCGATTGCGATCCGATTCTGCGCCTATTCGCCGGACACTAACTATGGTTTCAGTAGCCAAAACCTGCATCCTTATATCCGCTCATTCCAGATAAGAGACGATAAAACTGCAATACTAATGGGATGGCCTTACAGAGCAGGACAATGGACACTGGCTTTAGACCAATTCCGGCTGGGTGCACAGAAATGTAATGCCCTACACAAATTCCATTGCTCAGTTTCTGATGTGGACAATGATTGTTATCTAAGGATCGGCTACTTCACTGAACTTCCACCCAAAAAAATACGCGACGCGATCGAGAGGGAGGTAAGGACTCAGCTTGCCTCAATGACTCCGATATACGAAGTTGTCGATCGCACTACCCTTGTTCTTGCACGGTACTCGACAACCGCATTAAAATTGAAGACAACAGAGACATGGGAACTTGACGAAATTACTGCTCAAGATATGGCGGATTTGTATCCAGAGGCAATCCCATAATAATCAAAGTAAAGCGATCGCACTTTTTGGGTATGGAAGAAATACGTGAAACATCGGACATCCTGTAAAATTTTGTAAGAAGTCATGTATATACAGTATACTATTTTTGTTTTCCCTTCCCACTCTCCATAACTGCGATCGTGACCGTTAAAATCCCTCAACAACGCTGGCATATTGCCTCAGAATCTCCAGAACAAATTGCTGAATTAGTTGGCGCGACGGGACTATCTCCTCTCCTCGCTCAAGTATTAATTCAGCGCGAGATTAAAACCCCAGAACAAGCTCAATTTTATATCAATCCAGAGTCGGAACAATTACCGCCTCCCTTACAAGAATTTCCCGATTTGGAGAAGAGTATCGATCTCTTAGAAGAGGCCATTTCAGAAGGAGAAAAAATTGCCATTTGTGGGGATTACGATGCTGATGGCATGACCAGTACTGCATTGTTATTACGCGCGCTGAAAGCCTTTGAAGCAGATGTCGATTATGCCATTCCCAGCCGCATGAAAGATGGTTATGGAATTAACGAACGCATTGTTATGGAATTTGCCGAAGAAGGGGTGGGATTAATTCTGACCGTTGATAATGGTATTTCTGCTTACGATCCGATCGCCTTAGCCGTCGATTTGGGTATTGGCGTAATTATTACCGATCATCACGAAGTCCCGGAAAAAATCCCCCCCGCCGATGCCATTCTCAACCCGAAACTCATTCCCGAAAATTCCCCCTATCGCGGTTTGGCAGGGGTTGGCGTTGCTTATATTTTAGCCGTGACGACGGGGCAGCGTTTGGGGGCTTTGCGAGGTTTAACCAATACTTTATTAGAACTCTTTACATTAGGAACGATCGCGGATCTCGCTCCTCTGACGGGAGTCAATCGACGCTGGTTAAAACGAGGCTTGAGAAAGCTGGCAAAATCGGAATTGGCAGGCGTACAAGCATTAATGGAACTATCAGGGGTTAGAGATGAAAAGAAGCCTGTTAAACCCGATGCGATCGGCTTTCGTTTGGGACCGAGGATCAATGCGGTAGGGCGAATTAATGACCCCGAAATTGTCATTGAATTACTGACGACAGATGATGAGACTCTGGCTTTAGAAAGAGCCATGCAATGCGAAGCAACCAATCGCAAGCGTCAGAGTCTTTGCGAACAAATTGAGATCGAGGCAATTCAACAGATTGAAGCCGAAGAAATCGATTATCAAAAAGATAGAGTGCTAGTCATTCTAGGAGAAACGTGGCATCATGGGGTTATCGGGATTGTTGCCTCTCGTTTGGTCGAAAGATATGGCGTTCCCGTATTTATTTGTACTCGCGAAGAACATGACGAGGAAATGATTCGCGGCTCCGCGAGGGGAATTCCTGAATTTCATGTTTTTGCTGCCTTAGATTACTGTCAGGATTTACTCACAAAATTTGGCGGTCATCAAGCGGCGGGCGGGTTTAGTTTAGCCGAGAAAAAC
>JBFRWJ010000528.1:0-3066 GCA_051439525.1 Spirulina sp.
AAGTCTTAGGGCGATCGAAACAATTGGATTTTACCAAAATTAAAATTTTAGACGAGCAAGGCATGATGGTTGCCAGAAGTCCGGTAGTGGGGCAAGAAATGGTGATTTTCCAACGCACTCAACCCGAGACAATTTTGTAAGAGTGCTGGCAATATTCCCAATCGAGGAAATGCTGAATTTCTTCAGATTTATTGTAGCTGGGAACACTTCTTTCGAGCCTCGATGGGTAATATTTTCTGAATTAATCAAGCTTGAGTTAGCCTAGCCATGAAAATCAAGAGAAGATATTTTTTGAGTTTTGTTTTAGCCTTCCTTTTTGCCGCTTGTGGCAGTTCGGAAATGGGCGATCGCGAGGCTAAATCCGTGACGCTTACCGTATCGGCGGCGGCGAGTTTAAAAGATGCGATCGCGGCAGTTGGAAAGGAATACAAAGAACAGTTTCCCAATGTCAAATTAGTGTTTAATTTTGGCTCTTCGGGTTCCTTACAACACCAAATCGAACAAGGTGCGCCAGCCGATGTTTTTATCTCAGCCGCCGAAAGAAACATGGATGCTCTGCGAGAGAAGGATCTCATCTTAGAAGAAACTCATAAAAACTTGCTACAAAATCAGATCGTTCTCATTGCCCCTAAAGGTTATGAAAAGCTCTCCGAGCTTCAGAAATTAAATGCAGATAAATTTGATAAAATTGCCCTAGGCGATCCGAAAAGTGTGCCCGCGGGACATTATAGTAAAGAGGTTTTAGACTCTGCTAGCCTTTATCAAAAACTGGAAAGTAAGTTTGTTTTTGCCAAAGACGTGCGGCAAGTTTTATCTTATGTTGAAACGGGCAATGTGGATGGTGGATTTGTCTATGCAACTGATGCCAAAGTCTGCAAAAACTGTCGCGTCATTTTCGTTGCTTCAGAAGATTCTCACTCTCCCATTGTTTATCCCATTGCTGTCATAAATGGAAGCAAAAATGTTGATTCTGCTCGCGAATTCGTTGAATTTTTATCCACAGATACTGCAAAAAGCGTGTTTGAAGAGTACGGATTTGCCTGGGTAACAGGCGAACAATAATTGGGACTTTTCTCTATTCCCTATTCTCGACTCTCTCAAAAATCTCTTGAAAGGCTTTAACTTTTAAATCGATTCCTGTAATTGCCGTCCCGACAACAACAGCATAAGCCCCTAAATCTAAGACTCTTTTCGCCATTGCTGGTGTAGAAATTCCCCCTTCACAAATTGCGGGAACATCTAATTTTTCAACAATTTGACTTAATAATTTCCACCCCGGAGGATTGTCTTGTGCTGTTTGTTTCGTATATCCGTAAAGTGTCGTACCTACCAGATCCGCACCCGCTTCAACGGCATGAGTTGCACTTTCGAGATCGTCAATATCTGCCATGACTAATTTACCCAATTCATCGTGAATTTTGGCAATTAAATTTGAGACGGTTTCTCCCTCGGGGCGATCGCGTCGCGTCGCATCAATGGCAATAATATCCGCACCGGCTTCGGCGATCGCAACGGCATCTTGAAAGCGGGGGGTGATATAAACTTCATAACCCGGGATTTGCTGCTTCCACAGTCCAATAATCGGCGTTTCGGGTAACTTTTGGCGGGTTGCTTGGACGTGGGAAGGGGTATCGATTCTCACCCCTACCGCACCCCGAAGGACAGATGCTTGCGCGATCGCGGCAATAATGCTCGGATCGTGCAAGGGAGAATCAATCGGTGCTTGACAGGACACAATTAAGCGCTTTTCTAAAGTTTTCAACATATCCCTTGAAAATTATCTTTACAGAACTTTAACCGGATCGGGCAATAAAAATGCAGTATGATATTTATATCATAGAAAAGGGCTGCATCTATTCAAAATCAATGGTTTAACATGAAAATCCCCTAACTATGAGCCAGCCTAAAAACTCTTCTCCTCAAAATCCTGCATCCCAAAGTTCTTCTCGCTATCAAAAAATCAGAAAACTCGGTAGCAGCGATCGCGGACATCGCTTTACCTATTTAGCTAAAGATAATAAAACTCAGAAAACTGCGGTTATCAAACAATATGTGTTTGGTAATTCTCAAAGTGATTGGGCTGGCTTGAAAGCCTACGAACCTTATGCTAAAGTATTATTAAATCTCAAACATCCATCTATTCCTCGCTATTTAAACTTTTTTCCCAGTAAAGATGGATTTTGTGCCGTCCGAGAATTCAAGCAAGCAACATCGTTGGCGGCATTCCGACATCTCAATTTAGAAGTCGTACACAAGATTGCTATTTCTTTATTAAAAACTCTAATCTATTTACAAAATCAATCTCCCTTCGTTATTCATTATAACATTAAACCAGAAAATATTTTAGTGGACGATTGCTTAAATGTTTATCTCGTGGATTTTGGTTTTCCTTATATTAATCAAAAAGGAAAAATTCAAGCATCCTTTGCAGGAACGCCGGGATTTATGCCCAGAGAACAACTCCACAATAAAGACTTAACAGAAGCGAGCGATGTTTATGCGATCGGTGCAACCTTAGTTTGTTTGGTCACGCAAACATCTTCCCACAAGATCGAAGATTTACTCAGTCCGGACAGCCGTGTTTCTTTAGTTAAAATAATTCCGAAAGATATTAATTTTAAATTTGTAGAATGGTTGGAAGGACTCTTAAAACCGTCTCCTTATCAGCGTTATAGTAATGGAGAAAACGCATTAGAAGCATTAAATCAAGTCGATCTGAAGCGATCGCCACAAGCGAAGATAAAACCGGATGCGATCGAGTTAAAAAGTACAAAATACGGAGAAAAGCTGATTGCAAAAGTTTCTGTGACTAATACCGTACCCGATACTTTATTACAAGGAAAATGGGAACTTGTCGATCGGGGTGACGATCGAATTTCCTCATCTTCAAGGTTCAGTTGGCTTGTTTTCGATCCCCCCCATTTTGAAGGCAATCGCATCAGTTGTGATGTGATGATTGATACCAAAAAATTACAGGAAGAGCAAGTTTACGAACGCCAAATTATTCTCCATACTAATGATGAAGAAAAAAAACACGCGATCGATCTAAAAATTGAGACTGCACCC
>JBFRWJ010000529.1:0-2648 GCA_051439525.1 Spirulina sp.
CTTATTGAGGACGTCCAGAATCCAGAAAAACCTACATAATGATGCTTCGCAGTCTCCTTTTTTGGTCTCGCTAACCCCACCTAAATCAGAGATTTTAGGTGGGGACTGCGCTCGACATTTTGTTCAATTTTGTAGGGGCAATTCATGAATTGCCCCTACAACAAGATTTTCCGCGATTTGATGAATCCCCTCTGAGGTAACTGGATTGGGTATGACTTGCAAGGTTAGATTCACCAATATTTCTGGCTATTACACTCGTTCTCGACTTCCTCGTACAAACAAACACCGATAAACGGGTTCGCCTTTGGCAAAGGTTGCTTTTTCTCTTTCTGTGGTAACGGGAAAGGGATTTTTTGATAACCATTGTTCCGGGTGCGGTTTGGCAAATTGGGGATGCTGTTGGAATTGTTCGTACATTTCCTTGGCGATCGCTTCTACGTCGGATTGTAAAGATATTGTTGCGCCCTCGGGCAGCGATCGCGCCAATTCCTCGACTAACTTCGGCTGCACGACGCGACGCTTGGCGTGACGTTTTTTAAACCACGGATCGGGAAATTGGATACTCACGCAATCTAAAACGCGATCGGGTAAAGATTTGAGTAAAATCGGTAAAGAAATATTAACGTTACAAAAAAGATAGTGCAAGTTATTGAGTTCTACTTCATCTCGCTTGCGATTCGCTTCAGTGACGAGAGGTTCGCGAATTTCTAAACCGAGAAAATTGCGATCGGGCTGCAATTGTGCCATCTCTAAGATAAATCGCCCCCGCGCACAACCAATGTCTAAATGTAGCGGCTGTTGAAGATTAGCATAAATCTGTGCCCAGTCCGGGGGAACGAGGGGAATTCGATATTTATCACTTAATGGATTAACGTGCTGGCGAACTCGAACTCGGGTCATTTCAATGAGCAATTAACAATGAACAATTAACAATATCTCTGCCTCAAGCTTGCGGTCAATTTCTTCAACTGGCGAGACGATCGGGCGATCGCTTCTCCTTAACGACTATCATAACAACTTTACAAAACTTTATGATTTTCGACAACTCATAATCGTTATGAGTACGATATAGATATTGACGGTGGAAATGGGTTAACCATTGTTCCCGATCCAACTTTTGAAAATTGAGGAGAAATCCCGTGAAACTTCAACGTTTTGAACATTTAAACTTAAGCTGTAAAGATATGGATGCCAGTCAAAAATTTTATCAGACGTTATTTCCCGATTGGCGCATTCGATCGCGAGGCGTAACTCCCGAAGGTCGGCGATGGCGGCATTTTGGCAACGATCGCGTCTATATTGCCCTCAATGATGCGACGAATGGCGATCGCCAGCAATATCCCTATGAGGGGGTGGGTTTGAACCATGTCGGGTTGGTCATTGACGACGGAGAGGAACTCAAAAATATTCTGAAAATGCACGGGATTGAGTATTATGTTCTTGAATCTCCCGAAACTCGACATCGCATCTATGTTAGCGATCCTGATGGGAATGAAATTGAGTTTGTGGAGTATACTTCAGAGTATCCTTTAAAATAGCGAGCAGTTTTGTCATGCGGGTGTCTTCGAGTGTTTGTCTTCTTTTTGGGGTTGCCCTTCTCCTCCTCAGTGGGTGTCAGGAGCGATCGGTACAAAGCAAAAGACCCGAGCCGCTTCCTCAAGATCCCTCGATCGCAGTTTACATGAATCAAAATCAAGCGAAAGGGGCAGATTATACCGATCCCTATCGCCAGATTACGCGACCGGGAGACAATCTCGAACGGGTCATTATTGATGCGATCGCGTCGGCAAAATCCACTATTGAGGTTGCCATACAAGAGTTTCGCCTGCCCGAAATTGCTCTCGCCCTTACCGAACGACATAAAGCAGGGGTAAAAGTACGAGTTATTTTAGAAAATAACTATAGTCGTCCGTGGAGCGAGTACAGTGAAGCCGAGATCGCAAAACTCACCGATCGCGAACGCAACCGCTACGAAGAATTTATCGCTTTAGCCGATCGCGATCGCAATAAAATTGTCTCTCAAGAAGAGCGCGATCGCGGTGATGCTTTAATTATTCTTCGCAATGCAGGCATTCCCGTTATTGACGATACCGCCGACGGATCGAAAGGCTCTGGGTTAATGCACCATAAATTTATGGTCGTGGATGGAGCGATCGTCGTGACGGGATCGACGAATTGGACAACGAGTGGAATACATGGCGATTTAACAACCGCAGAAAGTCGGGGAAATGCCAACAATATACTGAAAATTAACGATCCGGCTCTTGCAAAATTGTTTATTGAAGAATTTAATGTAATGTGGGGGGATGGAGTCGGGGGAAAATCCGATAGCAAATTCGGCGTACAAAAGCCTTATCGTGCTCCTCAAAAACTTAAAATTGGCGATTCTACCATTACCGTACAATTTTCTCCCGTTTCTGCGTCTAAAAGTTGGCAAGAGAGTAGTAATGGTCTCATTGGTAGAACTTTAAATATGGCAGAGAGAGAAATAAATTTAGCTTTATTTGTTTTCTCAGAACAGAAATTAGTGGATATTATTGGCAGCCGCCACCAACAAGGCGCAGAAGTGAAAGCACTCATCGATCCGAGTTTTGCCTTTCGCGAATATAGCGAGGGTTTGGATATGCTGGGAGTGGCGCTGAGTAAGG
>JBFRWJ010000530.1:0-10595 GCA_051439525.1 Spirulina sp.
ACCGTGGAGAGAGCTCTGATGGGTGAGACCCCTTTGCGATCGCGATCGCCCGATCGCGATCGGAATCGTCACGAATTTTTCTCTATCGGCATCACCCAAATGCCTCTAAACTGTCACGTTTTGTTTCGGTAAACGTCACCCCTTGCCTCTGCCTGCGATCGCGGAATTTTTCTCGAGCCTATCCGATAGTAAAGATAACAAGTTACACGGGGTTCGAGATGAAAACTTTAGTCTTTGCATTTACTGGAGTCGTTGCTTTCCTCCTGATCGCGCAATTGCTACATGCGAGTCATTACGTCAGTCACAGCAGATTTAATCCCGACAGCACGGAAGCAGAAATTAATTATACGCCCCCCAATCGCGATTTTCCTGCCACCACGCTTCCTTCCGGTACCCGCTAAGCCATATCTCACACCTTTTCTTTTGCTCCCAAAAATATAAAGTATTGTTGCCAAACCGCGATCGCCGATGGGTTGTTCCCTCTCTCTCTCCGGTATGATGACAAAACGAGTGTTCCATTCAAGTTCTTATGACCTCTCCGACGGATATGCCAACTTTGGCGAGTTTAGACTATTTTCCCTATTTAGACGAACGGGGCAAGATTTCCGAAGAATTCCAGAAAAAGATCGGCGTTTATGCTGTTTTCGATCGCGATAAAGCGTTGCAAGCGATCGCTTACTCTCGCGATATTTATATGGGGTTGAAGCAGCATTTAATCCGCCAGCCAGAATTGTGTTATTGGATCAAATATCAAACCATCGAACGTCCCAGCCGTAAAATTTTAGAAGAGATTCAAGCAGCATGGATCGAGGAAAATGGGGAGACTCCACCGGGAAACGGTCAAGGGCGATCGGCGTGGAACGATCCCATCGATGCTAAGATTGCCATGACCGAAGAAGAACGAGAAACCTATTCTAAGAGTGAAGATAAAGAAAAAATCAAGCTCCTCAAAACCGTCGCCAGACGTGTGGAAGCCGAACTCAAAGAGAAACTCAAACAAACCCGAAATGCGGATCTAGAGATGCGCTTCAATCCCAAACTCAAAGAAAAAGGACTCTTGGATTTGAAGTAGATCGCAAAGTCTGCCAGTGTTAAGAATTCTCTTTCCAATCGAAGCGGAACATTAGTTTTCTGAGCAAATGAGTTTTCTGAGTGAGTAAACTCTTAGTTTGATGTTAATCTAGATTTAACTCTTCAGTGCTTTCTTGAGAAAGTATGTTTCTTACCTCAATTGTTGGAGAAAATTATGAAACGATTAATGACCGTGTTAATAGCTTCCGTTTTAGCGATTTTGGTGGCCGTGAATTTCACCCTACAATCAGCTTCGGCAGAGATTATCGAGGTTAAAGGTCTCGTTTGCCCTCCGGGAATGTCTTACGTCGATGCGGAAGAAGCCGACGAACATATTGATTATATCTGTCCTTTTCTAGATGAGAGTCTTAAATCCGTTAACTACGGAGATAATGTTGCACGTCTTTCCGATGATGCTCTGATCTTGAGTTTGGGCGATAATTTCTGTGCGGTCATTCCAGACGATCGAAACTTCCCCGCAGAAAATTCTTTATGCACGGATGAACCCTACTTCATGGGTGAAGACTAAGTATTCCTTGGGATGTGTTGAAAATCCGAGTCGGTCTCTCAAGAGTTTTCCAAACCCGTAATCGTTCCCGCTCATACCACTATTGAGGCAACAGGAACGATTTATCAAGGAAAACTCGATAATTTACCCTTCACGGCAACGTTAGGAATTAAAAACACGGATCTCGAATGGGAAGTAACGGGAACCTATACGGGTGTGAGTGTATCTAAATACACGATCTATCTTGATGAAATCGATCCGGACACCAGTTCGCGCGTGCGGTTGGAATCTCAGGAACAAACCATAAATTAAATATCGCAAGCCAGTAGACGATTGTTTTTTTGCAAAAATTCATCTCCCGTTAAGCCTGTCGGGTCTAGCGGGAGTGCTCTTTTTGCATTTGACCATCGCCAGAATTCGAGCAAATGTACTGAAATCGGCAACCCAATCGCGATCGGTGTTTGGATTTTCGGGAGAATGCCAGATATTATTTTGATTGACAAACAACTTCTCAATCAACTTTCGTTGCGATCGCTAACAACAAATAACAAACAACCAACAACCCATAACAAAATTTAACCTTACTTAACCTTATCAACCCCTTTTTTTACAAGACATTGCAATTTTGCATTAACCGTTCCTTAAACGCGATATTCTCGTGAATAGGCAAAGAACAAACGATTGGCACGAAGCCCTAATCTTGCGATAGACCACCTTTTGCCCGGTCGAGACGCGAACCGGAATCCCAGATGACTCGATAACACATCGCCTCCGAATTACCGATCGTGTCAGTCGGCAGAACCATTCAGTGTTATATAGGGGTTAGTTTATGAACCAGATCTTAGACCGCGCCCGTAATGTTGCTATTGTCGGCCCTTACTCGTGCGGTAAAACCACACTCCTCGAAAGCCTCCTTTCGGTGATGGGCGCGATCGCTCGCAAGGGAAGCATTAAAGAAGGCAACACCGTTGGAGACAGTTCTCCTGAAGCCCGCGATCGCGCGATGAGCGTTGAAGTCTCCGTTGCCGGGGGCGAATATCAAGACATTAACTTCACTTTTCTCGACTGTCCGGGCTCCATCGAATTTATCCAAGAAACCTACAATGCTCTCACGGGAGCCGGAGCCGCGATCGTGGTTTGCGAAGCGATCGTTGACAAAGTTCTCACTTTAGCACCGTTATTCAAATTTCTCGACGATTGGGAAATCCCTCATCTCGTTTTCGTCAACAAGCTGGATCGCTCCAAAGACAGCTTTATGGATATTCTCCACGCCTTGAAAGTTGTCTCCAGTCGTCCTCTGGTTCCTCAACAATATCCCATTCGCCAGCAGGACGAACTCGTCGGCTACATCGACTTAGTGAGCGAACAGGCTTATCACTATCATGACGGCAGTCCCGCCGATCCGATTCCCCTCCCGGAACATCTGCGCGAAGAGGAAAAAACCGCACGGGACGAAATGCTGGAAACCCTTGCAGATTTTGACGACCATCTTTTAGAAGAACTCCTCGAAGAGATCGATCCCCCTCAAGCTGAAATTCTGCAAGATCTGAAAAAGGATTTAAGTGCGGATCGGATCGTTCCCGTATTCCTCGGCATTGCCGAACGCGACTACGGCGTGCGCCCCCTCCTCGATGCTTTAGTAAAAGAAGCGCCCGATCCCGGCATTACCGCACGGCGGCGGGGACTCGAACCCGTTGCCGATGGAGACACCCTCACTCAAATCCTGAAAACTTACTACACTCCCCAAGGGGGCAAACTTTCTCTCGCTCGGGTTTGGCAGGGAAAAGTCACCGATGGCATGGTGCTCAATGGCACGCGGGTGGGAGGACTCTATCGCCTCGCCGGACAGCAGCAGGAGTCCATTAATGAAGCAACCGTCGGAGAAATTGTCGCGATCGCTCGCATGGAAGGCATCCAAACCGGAGACACCCTCAGTAGTGGCGAAAATCCCCAAATTTTACCCACTGCCGAAAAATTAGAACCGGTTTACGCCCTTGCCATTACCCCCGAACGACGCAAAGATGAAGTCAAACTCAGCAGTGCTTTGGCAAAATTGCTGGAAGAAGACCCATCTCTGCATTGGGAACAGCACGGGGATACTCGCGAGATTATTCTCTGGGGTCAGGGAGAAATTCATTTGCAAGTGTCCCTAGACCGCTTGCGTCGCAAGTATAATCTCCCCATGACCACCCGTTTACCCAGCATTCCCTACAAGGAAACCATCCGCAAAACCACCACTTCCCACGGACGCTACAAGCACCAAAGTGGCGGTCACGGGGCGTTTGGAGATGTCTTTTTGGATATCAAACCCTTACAACGGGGGGAAGGGTTCCAGTTTAGCGATACCATTGTCGGCGGTGTCGTCCCCAAACAGTATATTCCGGGGGTGGAAACGGGAGTGCGGGATTATCTCCACCACGGTCCGTTAGGGTTTCCCGTGGTGGATGTGGCGGTAAATTTGAGCAATGGTTCTTATCACTCCGTGGATAGTTCCGAACAAGCCTTTAAACAAGCCGCACGCATTGCTATGACAGAAGGAATGCAGAAATGCGAGCCGATTTTATTAGAGCCGATTTTGTTGGTAAAAGTGGCCGCCCCTGCAGATTTTACCTCAAAGGTGTTGCAGTTGGTGTCGGGACGACGGGGACAAATCCTCGGTTACGAGTCTCTCTCCGGTTGGCAGCATTGGGATGAGGTGACAGCCTATTTGCCTCAAGCGGAGATGCACAACTTTATTATTGAGTTGCGATCTTTGACCTTGGGGGTGGGTTTCTTCCACTGGGAATACGATCGCTTGCAAGAGGTGCCCGATAAGTTAACTCAAAGTGTTTTAGCGGCGACTTCGGAATAAGTGCGATCGCGTTGCACCAAAAAGAGCAAAGGGATGAGAATTCTTTTGCTCTTTTTGTTTAGATTCCATTTCCCGGAACAATGTTACGGTCGCGTTGACCCAAAAGCTTTAATATACTCAACACGGAATACAAATCGTTTCCCGGGTTGAAAATGTAGAACAAGCGAGATAAAGCGTACTGAGGTGTATCTCGTTCCATTTTAACAAAGAGGAAACTGTTTCCATTAGTCAGCAAACCATAGGTAGGGCGATCGCGATGGGGATTTGCTAACATATAGGTCAATAATTGAGATCTGCCTGCTTCGAGAGAAAAAGCTGCTTGTTTGGACTCGATCGCCAGGATCCAAAAGCGATCGCTGACCACTAAAACATCAATTTGACCTTTAATAATCAATCCTTCATCTTCTAGGGAGATTTCGATAGATTGTTCCGATTTGATGCGAAAGGGAGGCAGATAGAAACCCGCTAAATCTAACAGGGGAGAGAGAACCACCATTTTAACTGTATTTTCTAAGAGGGGTGGGTCTGCCAGTAAATTAGAATAGCTCGCTTTAACTCGGTCTAATCTTTGTTTTTCAGCTTCAGTAATTTCGGGTAAATCATCTTGCCATTCGCGAAAAAATTGTTCGTCTTCAACAAATTGAAGATTAAATTTCTCGGTTAAGTCTTGTAACGCGATCGCTTTGGCGGGTAGAGTTTGAACCATAATATTGAGTATGAGATATAATGATAAAGTATAGCAAAATTTCATGCAGGTCATTGTGTTATGAAGTCCGTTATAACAACTCCACTTTCAGAGTTTCTCTCTCAACCCAATATAGAAACTTCCCCAGCATGGGAATTCATTGATGGACGTGGGACACAAAAACCAATGCCAACGTTATTTCACTCGCGACTACAACGAAACTTAGTGAATTATATCAATCTTCATACGGAAATGTTTGAAGCCGTGCAAGAATTGCGCTGTATTGTCCCCCCTTATTCGCCAGTTCCAGATATTTCTGTTATTTTAATATCGCGCCTTCCTGAAGCAGACGGCTCATTCAATGGTTCGCCAGACTGGTTAATTGAAATTCGCTCTCCCAACCAAAGTACCCTAGACTTACAAAATAAGATTCTCCACTGTCTTGGTAATGGAACCCAACTTGCTTGGTTAATTGATATTACTCATCGACAGATCTGGGTTTGGCAAGGAGATGATTTACCCAATATCTATTCCGAGACAGATACTTTGCCGAGTTTGGGAGATGTAACCCCGCTTACCGTGAATGCAGTTATCGCGATGATTCATCGACAATAACCATCGATCGCTTAGCGCCTAAAGAGCTTTATTTTAGAGGTAAGCATGAGTAAAAATCCTAAAATCAAAGGGACGATCGCGGCGATATAAAAAACCTGTTGCAAAGGGCGATCGCCTAACAAAAAGCCAAATAATCCCGGGGAGAGAAACTGTCCGAGGAAGTTCGTCCCCGTCCCCGCAGCGAGAACCGTCGATTGCAATTCTGAGGAGGCAATACCTGATAAAAGCGTGTAAACATTGGGAATAACAATCCCCAATCCTACCCCAAAGAGAATGGTTGCAGATAAGAACATTAAGAAGCGATCGAATTGTGGCAGTGCCACCAAAACTAGGGCAATCATTCCAAACCCCAAAGCGGTAGCAGGAATGATTCCCAAACGTCGCGTTAACTTGCGAACCCCAAAAGCAGAAATAAATGCAGACCCGATCGCTTGGGATGCTAAAATAACACCATTCAAGGCAGTCCCCGCCCCAATAGTTGCTTTGAGATGACTGGGCAAATAAATCACTACTGCATAAGCTGTTGCTGAGGTGAGACAAAGGGTTAAAAATAATTGCCATGTTAAGGGGTTGCCAAGGACTTTTGTTAAGTCTCGAGAATCCCCTGTCATTGAGGAAAGAGATTTAGCCGCAGTCGTGGATTCTTCCGGCTGTTGGAATGCTAAAATCATTAATAAAGCAAAAGGAAGTGCCAACCCGTACAATAAAAAAGAAACCCGCCATCCTAAGAGTCCTAATAACCCAGATGAAATGGGATAAATAATATTCGCGATCGCGAGGACGCTAGAAACATAAGCGATCGCTTGGGCTCGAGCTTCTGCGGACTGATAACGCTTGACTAATAATCCCAAACTCGCAGCCGCAATTCCCCCACTGGCAGCCCCAACCAATCCTCGCGTAATCAAGAGGGGAGTAAAATCATTCATAACCCCCCCTGCCATGCCAAATAAGGCGTATAAAACCAGAGAAATGACTAATACCTTAACCTGCCCGAAGCGATCGGCGATTAGCCCTAAAATGGGGCTAAAAAGCGCTACGGTTAAAAAAGGGGTACTGACTAAATAACCCGACAACACGCGATCGAGTTGCAGTTGTTCGATGATTTCTGGTAAAACCGGAGCAACAACGGCTCCCGTTAAGACCACTAAAGACCCCGTTGCAAACAGGACAAACAACGAGCGATCGCGCCAAGTAAATTCCATATTTGTTATTGGTTATTGGTTATTTGTTGTTGGTTATTGGTTATTGGTTATCCCCCCTAACCCCCCTTGCTAAGGGGGGAAAAGAAGGGGGGATTGGTGACTGGTGACTGGTGACTGATTTAGAGCATTTGCAGAATTTCTTTTATTTTTTGTGCGCGATCGCGACTGAAAAGTGCCACAATCAAACTTGAAATAACATACGGGATAGCAAAAACACTTCCTAAATACCCGCGCCAGCGACTCCAAGAAAAAATAGCTCTCAGGGGGGGATAAACGCGCCAAAAACGATTGATCGCGCAGACCATATCATCCCCCAATGCCGTGACTTCATGCCACCACCCAGCAGGAATATACAAAATTTCTCCCGGTGCGAGCAAAATTTCTTGCTTGTGAGGCAAGGCTTTTTGATAATTGGGGAAGGCTTGGAAATCTGGTTTTTCCGGATATAATTGGCTGAACCACGATCGCAGTTTTAACCCCCGATAGAGATGCACGAAGATGGGAAACGGATAAAGGTTAGAGGTTTGGGAAGGGGGAAAGAGAACGACTTTCTTTATACCGTAGAGTTGGATTAACGTACCATCCATTTGATCGTAGTGCAAGCATTCAACGTGACCCCCGGGCCCGACCCAAATGTTAAAATGACTGATGGGTTTATCGAGTCCGAGTGCAACAATTTTCTCTCGGGCTTCTTGTAGGGCTGCTTC
Source organism: Spirulina sp. (assembly GCA_051439525.1). Lineage (GTDB taxonomy): Bacteria > Cyanobacteriota > Cyanobacteriia > Cyanobacteriales > Spirulinaceae > CCY15215. The sequence goes on from JBFRWJ010000530.1 coordinate 7,640, forward strand.
CTGTTTTAACGGCGTTTCATTAATCGAGCATTTGGCTAAATAAATATCTTTTTCGTGGGCTTCTCGACTGCGTAATAATTCCGCATATTCGCGAAAGGTTTTGTAGTCTGCTTTAACGCCACTGCCAATATTATCCCAATCCCGTTTATCTTGTTGATAGCGCTCCTTGCCGTATTGTCGCATGAGAAATTTGCGATCGCCTAATTTTTGACAGAGAAATTCCAGATCCCACTCGCATTTCCCTGCAAGCAACCCCGTGAGAATTACCGGAGTTCCCGATTTTTGATACCGTTTGACAAATTCTTGTTTCGTCAGATCTCTAAGAGAAACTCGCGCGATCGCGGGACTTCTCCGATCTGAACTCGAGTTGAGTCGAGGACTTACTTCTACTGTCATAAGTGGGTCGGGTACGCTGGTTTGCAGGACAAAAAATTACGAAACTCGATTATAAAGCACCTCGCGTCGATTTGATCTTTTTTTGGTCGCCAGTTTGCCCCACCGTCCCCCAGATCGGCTTTTTCTGACTTTTTCTTGCCGAGCGATCGCAACTCGGCTATAATCTGAGTCAATTTGCCCATCGCGGCGATTCTGGGGATTTCCCCGATGTTAATTTGCTACAGAAACAACAATAAAATAAAAATAATGGTTAGTCCCGCTAATTTTTTAGTCAAAAATTTAGAAAAAACGGTTTTGAGTGGCACTTGGCTCGAAGATTTAGTTGCCCAACATTCTTTAGTTGGTGATGGAATGTTTTTCGAGTTGGAGCAATTTCCTTGGGCTAAAGATTTAGAAGCCAATTGGTTGACCATTAGAAAGGAACTCGATGCCGTCCTCGATCGCGTCAATGACTTGCCCAATTATCAACAGATTTCCACCCGACAAGGGAATATTACTGACGATAATCGCTGGAAAACTTACTTCTTTTATGCTTTTGGTTATAAAGCAGAAAAAAATTGTCAGCAATGTCCGGAAACGACAAAGTTGCTGGAAAAAATACCTAATTTAAAAGCAGCATTTTTCTCCATCTTAGCGCCTCACAAACACATCCCCGAACACCGAGGCAAACATAAAGGATTAATTCGCTATCATTTAGGCTTAAAAATCCCCGAACCCCAGTCAGATTGTCGCATTCGCGTCGGCGATCGCATTGCCCATTGGGAAGAGGGAAAAAGTTTGATTTTTGACGATACCTTTCTCCACGAAGCATGGAATGATACCGATGATTATCGCGTGGTTTTGTTCCTCGATATTGCCCGTCCTTTGCGTTTTCCCATGTCTTTAGTCAATTGGCTGGCTAATAATATAATTGCCGCTTCTCCCATCGTACAAGAAGCCAAAGAAAACCACGAAAATTGGCAGCGACAGTTTGAAAAAGGATAAAGGATCGCGATGAAAATGCAGCAATCAATATTAAATATAGAGTGGTAGGGCATTCCGTTCTTAATAGCCCGGTTAATGTTCTGGAATTATCCGGAAGTCTCCGGGAAGCCCCCGCTATACCGCAAAGCGGTTAGCGGTGTGAGCGTGTCACGTTTTGCCTCTTCTTCTTTCGTAAGAGTTGGTATGCCGAAAGCCCCACAGTTGCGCCGATAATTATTCCCACAACTAGAAGTGAACCCCCTGCCACTGCGCCATCATTGGGGGTCTCGCCAGAGAGGGATAGGGAGTCTGCTATTTCTCTCTGTATCTGTGTTTGGTCGCCTCCGCTTCCGGATGAACCAATACGCCCAATGAGCGCAGTTGTTAGCGCACCAACAGCCCCTCCCGTGGCACTAGCAACTGTATTCTTGAATATTTCCCGACCTAGCGACTCATGCTCTGGCATGGATTCCTCCTTAAGAATTCTTGTGAAAGATAGGAAGATTCTTAACTTCATTAAAGTCAATTCATCAAATGCAGAAATGCTTTATTAACAGATTTAAACAAAAGTTTAAGCAAAAAAATAGACCTGTAAATTGTGCTTGCTGTATCATTAAGTAATTTTAAGTAGGATGCGTTAGCGATCGCGTAACGCATCCTAAAATTACCCCATAAATAGCCAATTTAAGCAGGGATCAATTCGCGATTCGTGCCAAAAGTTTTCTCAAAAAGAGCCTGAGATTCGCGAAATGTTTGCTCGAGCAATTCCCGATCGCTTTCCCCTCGCAGCCCCAAATAGGGAAAATGATCCAGCATTTCCCCAAATAAACGCAGACAATCTTCCCGGTACTTCATTGTATCGAGAATGTGAACGTGCCAGACGCGATCGATTTCTCGGGTGGGGACGATATCTCGATCGGGATAAAAATGTTTGAGAATGAGAAAGCGACGATATTGTTCGATCCCGCGAGTCGCTTCATCGAGGGTTAACCCCGTACCCTCCTCGGGATAGATTAACTTGTAAGCGATCGGTCCGAAATCCGTGGTTTTGAGTTCTGCGAGAAACCGGCGATCGCGTTCCGATAAATTGGCTAATTTCATGAACTTCTCTCCTTTATCAAACTTGCAGGGAACGCTTTTTAATTTAAGTAAGGGATGTTGTCGGGAAGCAAAAACAGGTTTTGAAGGTTTGAAATCCTTGTACAATGGGAAAGATAGAGTTAAGGGAAGTTCTTAAACTGGGAAAATCCCCCAACTTTTTGTAAGATCTCTTTGGAATGAGGAATGGCAAGACCGAGTTACGGGCCTCGCGCCAAACAACGCGCCCTACACCTTTTCGACAGTTTGCTGGCTTTTGCCGACGATCGCCTCGATACGCAGGGAATCCTGAAAATTGACTGCAATAAACAAGAGCCGACGCGCCTCGTTTTCCAAACTAAAATTCGCTATCTCGAACAATTGACAGGAATGACGGATGCCTCGAGCCGATTAAAAAGCACGCAAATCAAAGAAGCGATCGCTCGTTTGCAAGACTTTTTGGGCATCTTGGAAGATAATCGCGTCCGCACTCAAGGCTCCGATCGCTGGCATTTTACCC
>JBFRWJ010000531.1:0-4672 GCA_051439525.1 Spirulina sp.
CCGTTAGCCGCTTCGCGCAAGGTAAAGCCGATCGCCGCCAGTAATTCCCGCAACAATCTGCGATTCGTCCAGCGATCCTCGACAATGAGAATGCGATAGACAGTTTCTCGCGATTCCAGTCCGATAATGTGGCGATCGCGCGAATTCGAGGTAATGTCCCGGGCATCGACCCCAGGAGTCGCGATGGAAAAGGCAAAAGTCGAACCTTGTCCGAGGGTACTTCTCACTTCAATATCCCCCCCCATCAAGCGAACGAAATGGCGGCTGATAGTCAAACCCAACCCCGTTCCCTCCTTTACTTTCTGACGAGAATTCGTTTGCACGAAAGCATCAAATAAAGTCTCGAATTCTTCGGGTGCAATTCCTACTCCCGTATCCTCAATTTCAAATCTTATGGTTATTGGTTGTTGGTTATTGGTTATTGGTTGTTGGTTATTGGTTATTGGTTGTTGGTTATTGGTTGTTGGTTGTTGGTTATTGGTTATTGGTTGTTGGTTGTTGGTTTCTTGGCCGATAACTGGTGACTGGTGACTGGTGACTGGTAACTGAAAAGACGGGTGACTGAAAAGACGGGTGACCGATACGGCTACGCTGCCGCGTTCGGTAAATTTAATAGCATTGCCCACGAGATTGATGAGAGTCGATCGCAATTTTTTGCGATCGCCGTGGATAAATTGCGGCAGATCGGCAGAGCGATGGAAGGTTAAAGACAACCCCTTGGATTCTGCCTTGAGTTGTAACATGGATTGAAGATTGTCGAGGAGTTCAAAGAGATCGAACCCTTCGCAATCGAGAGAAATGTGCCCGGCTTCGATTTTCGATAAATCTAAAATGTCATTGATCAAAGAGAGTAAATGTTCCCCCGAACGACTGATAATCTCTAAATATTCTCGCTCCTCGGGGGAAGAGTGAGACGATCGCGCCATCAGTTGCGTAAAACCGAGAATGGCATTGAGGGGAGTGCGCAGTTCGTGACTCATATTCGCTAAAAATTCGCTCTTGGCCCGATCGGCAGCTTCGGCAGCTTCTTTCGCTTTTTGCAATTGCAGTTGCACTTGTTTCTCTTGGTCTAATTTCTCCGAGAGTTGGCGATACAATTCGGCTTGTTGGATGGCGATCGCGACTTGTACGGCCAATTCTTCGAGTAAAGTGGTTTCCCAAGGTTGCCACTGGCGTAGGGTTTGACATTGGTGAACGATGAGCAAGCCCCATAAATCGGCTTGTTGGAGAATGGGAACCACGAGGGAAGATTTGACCCCCAAGGCTTGCAAATACTCTCGCAGACCAGTGGGAATATTCTCATCGTCGCAGCTCGAAAGAATCCTTGCCTGACTCTGATAATAATTGGCATCGCACTCGGGATGGAGAACGTTTTCGTGGATTTCCCAACCGAGGAGACGTTCTTGTCCCGCGATCGCGGATTCGTGAGTAATAATTCCTTTCTCCTCGGGATAATAGCGGAAAATGAGAACGCGATCGGCATTCAGGAGTTGTCGGACTTCTTCGGTGGTGGTATTGAGAATGTCGTCCAGTTGCAGGGATTGTCGGACGTGGCGCGCGATTTGCCCTAACAGGCGCTCTCGTTCCATTTGCTGCTTGAGGGTTTCTTCGGCTTCCTTGCGATCGGTAATCTCGATCGCGGCGCCGGTTAAGCCGACGATACGTCCGGAACGATAGCGCAAGGGTTCTAGGGTCATGTCGTAATAGAGCGTTTTGCCCCCATAAAATACTGATGTTTCCACGCGAGTTCCCCGACCGCTTTCGATAACTCCTCGTTTTATGCGATTGAGACGTTGGGCGGTTTCCGGGTCGAAGAGGTCTTCATCGCGCTTGTCAATAAAATCTTCGGGGGTGAAGGGATCGAGGGTATTGTAAATCCAAGTATAACGAAGGTCGATATCTTGATGAAAGACCACCACCGGAGAAGTTTGCAAAACCACGCGAAAGCGGTTCTCACTTTCTTGCAATTCCAATTCGGCGAGCTTGCGCTTGACGATTTCTTGTTGGAGCTTCTCGATCGCTCCCCCTAAATCTCGGTTGGTCTGTTCGACGGTAATGCCCAATTCGGCATTGGCTTTTTGTAAGGCTTCTTCCGCTTGCTTGCGTTCGCTATTATCAAAGGAAATCCCGATAATGCCGATTAATTCATTCGTTTCGCTATAAACGGGTGAATCGATAACCATTGCGGGAAATTCTCGACCCGTTCGGTTTTTCACCCAAAATTCCCCACACCAACTTTCTCCCCGAGCTAAGGAATCCATAATTTCTGCGGCACGCTCTCGGGCGGTATCGGAGGGAGTGACTGTTAAGATATTCCGTCCGATCGCTTCATCGGCCAACCAACCGTAAAGCGTCTCGGCGCCTCGATTCCAATAGGTAATCGTCCCGGCCAGATCCGTAGCGATGATAGCGTGATCGACCATATCGAGCAAGCGGGCTTGAAAATAAAGCGCGGTTTGAGCCTGTTTTCGCTCTTGGATTTCTTGTTGAAGTTGTTGGTTGGTGGCGAGGAGTTGCTCCGTGCGCCGTTCTACCAATTCTTCGAGACGCTCGCGATATTCTTTTAACTCCGCCTCGGCTTCCTTGCGATCGCTGATATCCACGGCCACCCCGAGCACTTCTTTGGGTTGACCGTCCGGCGTGCGAGAGAAGACGATATCGCGACTGTACAACCAACGCCATTGACCGTCTTTATTGCCAATGCGATATTCAGTTTTAATGACATCGCCATCTTTTGCCTTTTGAAAGCGTTGGAGGCGTTGTGCCAACAGTGCCAGATCCTCGGGGTGGAGGATCTCGAGAAAGAGGCGATCGCCCATCTCGCGAACTTCTTCGCTCTCGTAGCCCAAGACACTGCGATCGCCATTGAGATAAACATTTTTATTGTCAACGAGATCGTAAATATAAAGTAAGCTCGGGCTGGCATCGGTTACCCGTTCGATGAAATGCTGACTCCTTCGCAATCGTTCTTCTGCCTGTTGGCGATCGCTGATATCCCGCAAAATCGCGGTAAAAATCGTCTCGCCGTCGATCTCTAAGATGGAAATGGTCGCTTCGGCGGGAAACTCTTCCCCATTTTTGCGGCGACCGACAATCGTGCCTCGCTCGCCCATTTTTCCAGCATTTTCGGCATTTTGGGAAAATCGAGTTAGGTACTGTTGATGAATGTCAGTCAAGCGAGGAGGCAACAGGACGTTCGGGGATCGACCCAAAACCTCCTCGCTTTGATAGCCGAAAATTTTCTCAGCCCCGCGATTGAAGAGGGTAATTTGTTGGTGAATATTAATAGAAATGATGGCATCGTCGGCAATTTCTAAAATTCCCGCCAGTCGCGATCGCGAGGCTTCGAGGGCAATTTCCGCTTGTTTGCGTTGGGTAATGTCTTCCCAGATTCCCGCAATGCGGACGATCTCCCGACGTTCGTCATAGATGGGAAAAGTTCTCGCACAGATCCAACAGATTTCGCCGTCGGGTCGTTGCAAGCGATATTCGTAGGAGAGAGCGCGATCGCCTTGTGCGTTGTCGAGCCAGTCTCGAGCTATCTCTCGATCCTCGGGATGGACGGCAGCTAACCAAGACCCGGGATCGGTGTAGAGATGCTCTCGGGTTTGTGCCCAAATCCCTTCGTAGGCGGGACTGATATACAACCAGCGATCGAGTCCGGGAGAGGCCAGCCAAAACACGTCTTGAATATTCTCGGCCATTTGCTGAAAGCGTTCTTCGCTTTCTCGCAGGGCAGTTTCGGCTTCTCGGCGTTCGGTAATATCCCGTAGGGCAAGGGCATAGACGGGTTCGGATTGCCATTCTGTTTCCGTGACCCGCATCTCCCCAATTCCCAATTCTCCCGAGGCGCGCAACAACTGTAATTCGACGCTTTCTCTCTTCATGACGGGCTGCCCGAATTCACTTCCCACCAATTCATCGAGAGAGCGGTTGAAGAGTTGGGCGGCGGCGGGGTTGGCAAAGCGGACAATCCCTTGGCGATCGACAATGAGAATGCCGTCGGAGGCAATGGAGAGGAGTTCGAGGAGTCGCGCCTCGCTTTGGCGAAAGGTGCGTTCGATGTGCTTGTATTTAGCAAGTTCTTCGGTGAGGGTTTGATTTTGCGATCGCAGGTGGTGGCGTTCGAGGCCCGATCGCAAAGCGCGATCGACAAAAGAGAGAGTCAATTCCTCCCGCAGCCAATAATCGGCAATGCCCGCTTCTCGGGCGGCTTCTGGCGTATCGACGAGGAGAATGATGGGGATGGGGGGAGAAAGTTGGACGGGGAGGAAGGAGCGATCGGTAAGAATACAAGCATCCCAGTCGCGATCGTCCGGATATGGGGGCACTGTTTGCCAGTTCAACTCAAATTGCGGGAGGCGATCGAATAGGTGAGCCAGTTGCCGATAGTCTGCTGCACTGTCAGAAATGAGAAGAATCTGTTGTTTGTCCTCTGCCATTGCCCCTCCTAACGCGATCTTTTTCTATTGTGGGGGATTTTTAAGAAACAGTCACCCGTTACCAGTCACCAGTCACCCATCCCCCCTTCATCCCCCCAAGCCCCCCGTGGGGAGGGGGGAAAAGAAGGGGGGGTGGGGGTTGGGGGGGGTAACCAACAACGAACAACCAATAACCAATAAACAATAACCAACAACCAACAACATTAAAATTTTGCTCTGACGGTAAACTG
>JBFRWJ010000532.1:0-3553 GCA_051439525.1 Spirulina sp.
CGATTTGGAGCCTTATTAATTATTTTTAATCTGATTGGTTGGATTTTAGGAAGTTCGCCCCTCAATTTATTGTTATTTTGGTTGCTTCCTTCAGCTTTCAGTTCCCTGCAATTGTTCTTTTTTGGGACATTTCTTCCCCATCGCCAGCCCAAAGGGGGATACAATAACCCCCACCGCGCCCAAAGTCATGCCCTGCCGATTTTTTGGTCGTTCATTGCCTGCTATCATTTTGGCTATCATCGAGAACATCACGAAAATCTCGACGTTCCTTGGTGGAAATTACCCGAACTTCGTAACCATTCCCGGCGATCGCCCTCGAGTCATCATTCGACCAACATTCATTGAGAGGGGGATCGATTCCGCTCCTTAGCCGGCAGAATTGTTTTACCATAAGGCACGGAGAGCGCCCTTTTTATTCATTTTGACCCATGCCAGCCCGAAATCTTGCCGACGTGCAAATCATTCATTTGTGGTTTCCCAATATTTTTGAGTTTAAAGGGGGAATCCAAGTCTATTCGGCTTTTTTACTACAAGCCTTGCAAGAATTGTATCCTCAAAAAGAATACGACGTTTTTCTCAAACACGATCGGCGATCGCTGCCCCACATTCCCTATTTAGAAAAAACCCGCTTTCATTTTTCCGGAACCGTACCCCTCACTTTTCGTACCTTTAATTTTGCTGCTCAACTGGCCAAACATTGCTTGCGCCACCGTCCCGATCTGATTATTGCTTCCCATGCCAATTTTGCCGTTTTAGCCGACCAAATCCAGCGCTTTTTGGGCATTCCCTATTGGACGATCGCTCACGGTACCGAAGTTTGGAACGTGAAAAAACCCAGTTTGCGCAAAGCCTTGCAGCGCGCCGATCGCATTCTCGCCGTGAGCAATTATACCCGCGATCGCCTCCTAGCCGAGCAAGACCTCAATCCCGAGCGAGTTTGTCTCCTCCCCAATACCTTTGATGCCGAGGGATTCACCATCGCCCCCAAACCCGATTACTTATTGCAAAGATATCACCTCAGCGCCGAACAACCCATCATTTTAACCGTTGCGCGACTCGACTCCACTCAGCAATATAAAGGCTACGACGAAATTTTGCAGGGATTGCCAAAAATTCGCGCGGCGATCCCTAACGTGCATTATCTCCTCGTCGGTAAAGGAGACGATCGCGATCGCATCGAGGATCTCGTGGACTCCCTCAATTTACAAGATTGCGTCACCCTGACCGGCTTTGTTCCCGATGAAGAACTGTGCGATCATTACAATCTCTGCGATGTTTTTGCCATGCCCTCTCGAGGGGAAGGCTTCGGCATCGTTTATCTGGAAGCCTTAGCCTGCGGAAAGCCCGTTTTGGGGGGAAATCGCGATGGCGCGATCGATGCCTTATGCGACGGAAAATTGGGGGTTTTAGTGGATCCAGAAGACCCCGAGGCCATTGCCGGGAGTTTAATCGAAATTTTACAAAAAAATACCGCCAACCCGATTCTCTATCAACCAGAAATGCTAAGATCGCAAGTAGTGGAAATCTATGGTTTTGAACGATTTAAAGAAACCCTAGCACAATTATTTTAACAGGCGATCGCGAAGGGACTCGATTTGACTTTTTTGATTTGGCTTTTTTGTGCTTTGGTGGCAACGGCTTGCGAGAGAAAATCATGAATTTAGCAGCAACCTACCAACAACAATTACTCGAGCGAATTCGCTTGATGTATTCTGACGAACCCTTAAGTCTTGCCGTGGAACAAGCCTATCTGAACGCTCCGAGACATTTATTTATCAAGCGCTATCGAGATTGGGGATCTTCCTTTTGGTATGAAATTAACGAGCAAACCCTAGAGCAGCATTTATCGGTTCTGTATGCCAACCGATCGCTGATTCTCTTTGGAGAAGATGATGCCCATATTCCTTCTACCATTTCTCAACCTTCTTTAGTGTTAAGAATGCTGGATATGCTGGATATTCGCCCCGGCGATCGCATTTTTGAACTGGGGGGAGGAAGTGGTTGGAATGCTGCCTTAATGGGCTATTTAACCGGGAAGAGGGGTCATGTTTACAGTTTGGAAATCATTCCGGAAATGGCGAGAATGGCCGCAGAAACTCTTCGGTCTTTAGGCATTGACAATGTTAGCGCCATCGCGGGAGATGGAGGCAAAGGCTATGCTCTCGGCACGCCTTATCAACGTGCGATCTTTACGGCAGGGACTTACGATATCCCTCACTATTTTTACGAACAAATAGAAGAGAATGGTTTGTTACTTACCGTCCTCAAAACCGAAGGACTCGGCGATCGCGTGGTTCTCTTGTGCAAGAGAGGCCCTTGTTTTGCCTCTCTCGAGGAGTCAATTCCTTGTAGTTTTGTCGAGATGACTGGAGAATATCAACTCGAGGATCCCGGCGAGATCTCTTTGGAAGACGTATCGGAGTGGCAAGATTTACAACAATTAGAAATCTCGACCATTCCGTTTTGGTGGGGGGGGAAGGATTCCGATCGTTCTCTAGGCAAGACGTTAGGCATTCGTTCGTTTCTGAGGATGACCGAACCCGATTTTCAGTATTTTAATGTTAAAGTCCGGGATTCTCACAAACACGAACTTCGCGATTACAATTATTTTGGCCTTTGGGATCGCGAGCATCATTCTTTAGTTTTGGCGAAAGACGATTGTTTGATTGCTTATGGCAATACGATCGCTCGCGATCGCTTGATTGATAGCGTCAAACATTGGATTGAGTTAGGCAGACCAAGCGAGTCCAATTTTAAATTAAAAATTTATCCCATTGATTTTCCCGTCCGATTAAGAAAAAATCAATGGCTCGTCAAACGCCAAGAATCCCAATTTCTTTGGGTTGTGGATAATTAATAATTGATAATTGTTCATTGTTCATTGTCCAAGCTGCGTTTAGCTTCGATCGCGACTTGTTCGATTTCATCCTTGGCTAATTGTTCCAAAACAGGTTTAACGTCCTCTCCTCCTAAATGAGTTAAAGATTGAGCGAGACGATGACGAATTTGCCAATCGGGATGATCCGCAAAAGGCAAAAGTAAGGGAATGGCACGGCGATCGCCTAATTCTCCCAAAGCCCCCACTGCCGTAGATTGTAGCAGACCATTATCGGAGGCGAGAGCATCGGCGAGGAGGTCGAATCCGCGAGGGTCGCCCATTTCTCCCAAAGCGGCAATAATACTAAATTGTAATAACCATTCGGAAGATTGTTGGTAGGCTTTTTTCAAATCCTCAAAACCTTCCGTGAGTTTGAGAGCGGCGATCGCGTCGGCGGCGGCGGCTTGTACGTCAATTTCTTTATCATTGAAGAGGCAATCGCGCAAAATTTCTAAGGATTTTTCTCGGTTAACGCCGCCAAGACTATCCATTTGACTGACGGCGGCATAGCGCACCCGCGCTTTATTATCGCGAATGAGGGGTTGAATCATCTCAAAGGCAACTTCTTGGGGCAGTTGTCTGAGTTGATTTAAACCCTTAATGCGATCGCCGTAATCTTCGGATTGCAATAATTTTTGAACCGATTCTGGAGTCATTTCAATGAACAATGAGCAA
>JBFRWJ010000533.1:0-17560 GCA_051439525.1 Spirulina sp.
GGGCAGAACCTATCATTTGCGGGGGGATTGGAATTGTGCGATCGCGGATTACAATCGCGCCCTCGAACAATTATCCAACTCTTTCTCTTCTCGTCGCTATAAAAAGCAAGTTCACCTTTGGTTGAACGAACTGCGAGCCTGTATGACAGCATAAAATCAGTCTCCAGTCATCAGTCTCCAGTTATCAGTTGCCAGTTAATCAATCTCCAGTCAACCCAATTTACAATAAAAAAGTGATTTTTTTGAATTTTGAATTCAAAAAATGGTTGCTAGTTATTGAGGACACAGACACGAACAATGCAGATTCTCAAATCATTGACTCTTTGTGCTGCTTTAGTGGGTTTGATGGGTTTTACAGGTTCGCTCCAAGCGCAGGAACGCTTCGGGATCGACCCCAAAGCCGATCGACTGTTGCAGGATTTGAGTGACTACTTGGCAGAGTCCCAACAGTTTACATTTCAAGCAGAAATTATTGTTGATGAGTTCTCCCCCAGAGGACAAAAAATTCAATATGCCAATACGATAAATGCTGCCGTGCGCCGTCCTGATGGTTTGCGCGTCAATCAAGAGGGAGATTTACTCAATCGCAGTTTCTGGTTTGATGGGAACTCTCTATCCATTCTCGAACGCCCCCTGAACCATTATGCTTCTCTCGATTCACCTAACGATATTGATGGGGCGCTCGATTATATTTACGAGCGATTTGGGGTTTCCGCACCCTTGGCGGATTTGGTGGTGAGCGATCCTTATCGCAGCGCGATCGCGAATGTCCGAACCGGCGACTATCTAGGACTGCATCAAGTCCGCGATCGGCAGTGTCATCACCTCGCTTTTACTCAAGCAGAAATTGATTGGCAAATTTGGATTGAAGAAAGCGATCGCTTGGTTCCTTGTAAGTTAGTGATTACTTATAAAACCTTACCCGATTCGCCTCAATATATGGCATATTTCTCCGATTGGAATTTTGATGTCCGGTTGCCCGATCGCATTTTTCGCTTTGAAATACCGGAAGATGCGATCGAAATTGAATTGCGTTCCAGAGAATGACGGATCGATCCCTTATCCGGGGTGTATCTCAAAATTCGCAACTTTTTCTCCTGCTAAATCTATTGGGTTTAACGGGAAAATCCTAGGGACTTGATGTTGAGTTGGAACAAAGGATAGAAACATCGCATCAATATTGATGCCAAGAACAATCCCTGAATCAACTACAATAAGGCTGGAGAAAGTCCCTGAAGCCAATGCTCAACACAATCAAACAACCTCTTCGGTTATTCATCATTGCGATCGTCCTTGTACTCTACAATGGTACAATTTTCGCGGATGCTGCTTTAGCTCAACGTCGAGGCGGTGGAGGCAGGGCAAGAGCTGCGGGAAGCAGAGGGAGAATGACGCGACAGGGTGGCAGCATTCGGAATTCAAGTGGGGTAAGGCGTAATTCGATTAACAGATCCCGACAACCTCGAAATACTGGCAGTCGGAATATCAATCGCGGCAATATCAACCGCGGCAATATCAACCGGGACAATATCAATCGCGGCAATATCAACCGGGACAATATCAATCGCGGCAATATCAACCGGGACAATATCAATCGCGGTAATATCAACCGGGACAATATCAACCGGGACAATATCAACCGGGACAATATCAATCGCGGTAATATCAACCGGGACAATATCAACCGGGACAATATCAATCGCGGTAATATCAATCGGGATAATATTAATCGGGACAATATCAATCGGGATAATATTAATCGGGACAATATCAATCGGGATAATATTAATCGGGACAATATCAATCGGGACAATATTAACCGGGACAATATTAATCGGCAGGAGCGCCAAAATAATCGAGGAGAGCGTCAGGAGAACCGTCAGGACTTTCGAGATAATACTCGAGAATCTCGTCAGGACAATCGCGATAATACTCGAGAATCTCGTCAGGACTTTCGAGATAATACTCGGGAATCTCGTCAGGACAATCGCGATCGCATTCGCAATGACAGGCAAGATTTTATTAACGATCGCAGCAACTGGTACGGCTGGAATAATGGTTGGTGGTATTCTCCTTCTTACTGGAATCGCTATTACCCACCCGGTTACTGGTTTGTGACGCTGACAACAACGGCAATTTTGATCGATGCGGCGAGTTCGAGTAGTAGTGCAATTTATTATGACAATGGCATCTACTATCAAGAAACTCGGGGAGGTTATGAGGTGATTCCCGCACCTGTTGATACCGCGATTACCGAGTTACCTGAAGGGTTTGTAACAACCTATGTCGGCTCTGACATATATTTTTACTATTTGGGAACGTTCTATATTCGCGATAGCGTCACGGGAAACTATGTCGTCGTGAATGCTCCGGCAGGTGCGGTTGTTCCTTATGTACCGGAGGGTTATTCGGAAGTAGCGATCGCGGGAAAAGATTATTACCTGTTTGCTAACACCTACTATCGTCCCTACTACGAAGATGGACAGTTGGTGTTTGTGGTTGAGAATATCTAGGGGGAATCGGGGAAAATTTGCCCATTCCCCCTTCCCCATTATCCCGTTCTGGGAATGCGTTCGATCTGGGCGTAACCGCTAAATACGAGTATTTTACCTTGGGTTTCCAAGCGGTTGAGACGCAACATGACCCCATCGAGATCGAAGCGATCGAGATCCACCATATCATTGAGAATTTCCACGAGAACCCCCATTAAAATTTTGGAAATTCCTTGTAGTGAGTCGGGAACGCGATCGCTTTCAAATTCTGCCCCTTCAAAGGTGACGCGCCGACGTTTTGCAAGTCCCAAGGTACAGCTAAAACTGATGGGAACGATTTGATTGGTGACATCGGCATTAGCAAACAGTTTAATGCGATTTTGGGGTAAGAGTTCGAGTTGAACATCGCGAAAGGAGACGGGTTCGCCTCCGGATAAATTGGTTAAGCGAGAATCCGTGAGGTTTTCCAAGCGCCTTCTCACTAATTCGGCAGTAAACGCTTGGTTGATATCAGTTTCGCTTAATTTGACGATCGCGATCGCCTGAGTGGGTTGCTTCAGGGAAATTTGCCCCTTGAGCACCGACCCAAAATCCAAAGACACCGCGTCCGTCTCGAAGGACATTTCCTCGGTACGAAAATCCCGACGAATGACCAATCCCTGACCGAACATTTTGAAACTGTCTACAGTGCCTTGCAAAAGTTTGCTGGAGGGATTGCACCGTACCGTAACATCAACCAACTCGCTTCGGGTAAAAAGGTGGCGAATCGTTTGATTGGCGACAGTGTTGAGAATGTTTTCTCCCCAATCCGCCCCGCGATTGTTATTCATTCCAACTAAACCACCAATCATTAGCCTTCTATTTGTAAAGAAATGTTACTTTGTCTTTTTTCAGTTGTAACAAACTATTAAGGATTCGGCAATGGGGGAACAACCGTAAAGATGTAACCCTAGAAAACAGAGAGAGAAAGCATTGAGAAGCAATCCACAAAAAAACTTATGTATTAGATTAGAGATCGCAATATATCGCTCGATCGCTTTCCAACTCGAAGAGAGGACAATTGTCAATCCCCCTATTGCATATCATAACCAAAGAGGTTGGGATCGACCTCTGTTAAATCTAATTCATCTAAACCATATTCCACCCAACGGCGATCGACCATTTCGGCGACATCGCGATCGCTTTCCAAAACTTCCCCCCATTCGTGTTCGGTTTCTGGGGGGATTTTTGTGGTCGCATCAATGCCCATGCGTCCCCCCAGTCCAATTTTCTCGCTGGCAAAATCGAGGGTATCGAAGGGGGTTTCTGGGAGAATAAAGACATCTCGGGTGGGATCGACTTTGGAACTGATTGCCCAAACCACTTGTCGGGGATCGCGAATATTTATCGCTTTATCCACGACAATTACAAACTTTGTATAAGTGAACTGAGGCAAAGCGCTCCAAAAAGCCAGTGCCGCTCGTTTTGCCTGTCCGGGATAGGCTTTATCAATGGAAATAATTGCCGCTTTGTAACTCAATGCCTCCATAGGTAGGAAAAAGTCGGTAATTTCCGACACCTGCTGGCGGAGAATGGGGGTATAAATGCGATTTAAGGCGATCGCCATCATCGCTTCTTCTTTGGGGGGACGACCGCTAAAAGTGGTTAAATAAATGGGATCTTTCCGATGGGTCATACAGTGGAAGCGAATTAAGGGAGAATCCTCCACGCCGCCATAATAGCCCATGTGATCCCCAAAAGGTCCGTCGGGTAACATTTCTCCCGGCGTTATCGTTCCTTCTAACACGAATTCGGCATCGGCGGGAACTTCTAAATCTAAGGTTTTGCATTTCGTTAAAGTGACTCCCGATCCGCCGTAAAGTCCGGCAAATAGCCACTCTGATAAGTCTACGGGAATGGGGGTCGCTGCTGCCATGATAATTAAGGGATCCACTCCAAGGGCGATCGCGACTTCTAATTTTTTCCCCGCTTCGGCTGCTTTGCGCAAATGTCTCGCCCCGCCCCGCACGGACAGCCAATGCACGGTCATGGTATTTTTAGATTGCAATTGCAGGCGATAAACGCCGACATTGGGAGTCCCCGTCTCGACATCTTTGGTAATGACTAATCCTAATGTAATAATCTTGCCCGCATCCCCGGGATAGGGACGAATGAAAGGGATTTTTTCAAGATCGAGAGCTTCTTTTTCAATCGTGACCTGTTGGCAAGGCGGGAAAAAGTTGCGCCCCGGTTTTGCTTTAACTACATCAAACAAAATCTTACCAAAATCGATCGCTTGGGAGATTTTTTTCGGGGGTTTGGGTTGTTGCAGCATGCCCAATTTTTTCCCCAAGGTTTCTAATTCCTCGGGTTTTTCCATGTTCATCGCCCAACATATCCGCTCGACGGTGCCCATTAAATTAATGGCAACGGGAAAATTGCTGCCTTTCACATTTTCAAATAAAAGTCCGGGTCCCCCCGCTCGCAACATGCGATTAGAAATTTCGGCAATTTCCAAATCAGAATCAACGAGGGCGCTAATTCTGCGGAGTTGTCCTCGTTTTTCCAGTAGTTCGATGAATCCTCTTAAATCTCTAGCCATTGGCGATCGCGTTTTCTGGGTGTGATTATCTCTAGGATACAGGATTTTGGGGCGCTGTAGTGCTTTTGTTTACTGACCTACTGAAAATATCTGTTCTGCCGTCAATTTTAATTGGGGAAAGATTGGGGATTCAATGCGATCGCTTCCTCGGAACATCGTCACCTCATATTCCCCATCTATCATCTGATAAACCGAAATTGTGGGTTGTTTGGGATTGCCAATATAGCGCTTTCCTCCCAATCCTAAATAATCAACAATCCAATATTCAGCAACCCCGAGTTTTTCATATTCAAACACTTTCATGACATAATCATCTTGCCAATTACTACTTACCACTTCAATCGCTAATTTAACGGTTTCGCCTTTGACAATTGTCGATCGCTTTTCCCAGAGAGGTTCGTCTTTTAAAGCATCGCGATCGAGAATGGTAATATCGGGGTTGAATCCAGAGCGATCGGAATCGATTGATTTAATGATACAGCGAGTAGCCAGCACATAAGAAAGCTCGAGACTATCGATTTGTACACCTAACTTGATGTTTAGAAAACTAATAACTTGTTCGTGGGTTCCTCTCGGCTGCATTTCGACGACAACTCCATTATGTAACTCGTAACGATGATACCCATCAGGATACCAGTCCAGAAACTCTTCTAGCGTCATCAATTGAGGTTGAGTTTGGGCTTGAACCATTTTGACCCCTATGTCTTGGTTGAGCGATCGCCATCTTCTATTTTATGCTCGATCCGAGAAATTGCCACGGCGATCGCTTTTTGAAAGCGTGCCAAAACATGAAATAATGGCGATATTAACATTAACCGAAAAACAACAACATTTTTCAACATCGGGCAAGTGAATCATTTGCCTTTCTCCTTCGGGAATGCTTGGTATTTCCTTGACCGAGCCTAGAGCCAGACTGAGGGAGGATTTCGATGACCCTCAATCTTTGGAGAATCTTAAACAATGGTGAGTACCTTTCTAACCCCTGTTATTTCCCAAGCATCGCGGTTGGGAGTCGGTTTATTTGAAGATACCGATCCGATGGAACTGCAACCCAATGCGTCATTTGAGGACGTAGAAACGATCGTGCGAGCCGTTTACCGCCAAATTTTAGGTAATGCTTATGTGATGGAGAGCGAACGCTTGAGTGTTCCCGAATCTCAACTGAAACGGGGAGAAATTAGCGTGCGGGAGTTCGTCCGTCGAGTGGCTAAATCTGACTTGTACCGATCGCGCTTCTTCGATAATTGTCCTCGCTATCGAGCGATCGAGTTAAATTTCAAGCATTTTCTCGGACGCGCTCCGGAAAGTTATGCAGAAATGTCCGCTCATAGTGCTATTTTAGACCGGGAAGGGTTTGACGGAGAAATCGATTCTTATCTCGACAGCGACGAATATCAAGCCGAATACGGCGAGGATACCGTACCCTTTTACCGGGGTTACAAGACCCAAACAGGGAAGAGCATGGTGGGTTTTCCCCATCTCTTTCAATTGTTGCGCGGTGCTTGCAGCAGTGACAAAGGAACAAGACAAGGAACGAAACCTCACTTGAGCGAAGCCATTATTAAAAATAAGCCAGAAACGGTGATTGCGCCTTCTGGGGTTTGGTCTTATGGCAACACGACAGATATTAAAAAATTACTGCAAGTCGTCCTGCGGCCTAATGTTATCCCTGAAACGGCAATCCGGCCTGGGATTATCCCCACAGAGAATTATTTGGCATTACAACGTCAGTGCCAAGAACAAGCAGAACTGCTGGAAAGTTTACAGCAACAGTTGGCAGAATTGCGCCCGGCTGCAGCTCTCGAAGCGGCGGTAGAAAACAAATGGCAGACTTCTGAGGTGGTAACGCAAGGTGTCCCGGGCAGTCCAAGCGCGATCGCCACGAGTAACGGCTCAGAAAGTTATGCAGATTTGCAACAACGTTCCGATCGACAGAAAACGGCGATCGCATCTGTGCAAGAACAGCTTGCGGATGCGCGACGTTTGGCAAGTGTTGGTAATGCTCGCTTAAACAAGTGGCGCGGTCGCGTTTTTAATGGGTAAAGAATCAAGGATGAAGGAATTTCGGAAGGATGAAGGATGAAGGAATTTCGGAAGGATGAAGGATGAAGGAATTTCGGAAGGATGAAGGATGAAGGATAAAGGATGAATGTCTCCATCTTCTCTTCTTCTCCTCTACTTCCGACTTCTTCTTCTTATCTTCTCCTTTTCCTGAATCACCACTTGTTATTTTTTACTCTTTACTCTTTACTCGTTACTTTCAATGGATCGAAGATTTTTTAATATGTTTCCGGGATTGACCGAGGAAAAGGCGATCGCGATTTTAAGAACGCCTTTAGCTGAATTGGAAGATCCCTCAGAACTTTATATTGCCGCTTCTCATCTCATTAATTTTCCCTCGGAGGCATCAATAGATGCCTTGATCGACACCATTCGCGATCGCAACCCCGAGCAAGCGCATCATATTGCCCGACGCAAAGCGATCGAAAGTTTGGGACGTTTAAAGGCTAAAAAAGCGATTCCCACCATTCGTGCTTGCTTGCAGGAAAGCGATCGCTACATCGTTGAAAATGCCGTTTGGGCGATCGGCGAAATTGGCACGGAGGATGATGAGATTAAAGAAGAAATTGCCCAATTATTAACCAAGCCGGAACAAAGTTATCGCGTCGTTATTCAAAACCTTGCTAAATTTGGCTATAAATCCGCTTTAGAGCGCATCGAGAAGCATATCGACTCTGAAGACGAATTGACCGCAACCGCAGCCATTACCGCCGCTTGCAGCCTATCTGGGGACTATTCTCGCATGGAGAAGGTCATCGAGTTTCTTCAACATACCAAGGTGACGGTCAGACGCGCCTGCATTCAGGATCTCATAGACGCAAAATTTTACCAAGCGATCCCGCAAATTGCTCGCTGTCCCGTTTCTGTTGCCTTTCGCTTGCGAGGAATTGGTCTTTTAGCCCGGGAGGGGATTCCTTTAGGAAAAGTGTCTTTTTCGGAGTTAGAACCTATTCTCGATCGCGTGGTTAGAGACTATCCCGGGGATCTCGAATTCGTCCACGAATACGACCAACCCCCGAGCTTGGAATTTGTCATTAACGAGATCTATCATACAGATTTTGGACGCTGCTATTTAGCCAGTCAAACCCTCCTCGATCGCTATTCGGAACAAGCAGAAGAAGCCTTAAGGGAAACTTACGATCGCGAGGCGCATAATGACTATGGGGCGCATTATCACGCGATCAAGTTATGGGGATGGTTGCGATCGGGTTCTGCTTACGACACGATTGTAGAAGGACTTTATAATACCGAACCGCAATTCATGAAATCTCGGGCGGCTGCTGCGATCGCGTTGGGAAATCTGGGGGAAGAAAAAGCGATTCCCTTATTAGAAGAAAACCTCAAAACACCGATTTTCCACTTAAAATATGCCTGTTTGCTGGCATTAGAACAATTAGGGGCAAAAGATCGCTGGCAACTCGTGGCAGATGATGCAGATTTACTGATTCGAGAGAAAGTGAGTTCCTAGGGAGTCAGGTTTGATTATCGGGCGATCGGGCGGATATTTCTCTAATTTTGGTTTTTAATTCCATTAAATCGGGATGTTGAGTAATATCGAGTTGCGCGATCGCCTCTCGATTTTTGACAAATTTCTCAAGAGAAATATAGTGCATTTGTTGTGTTTGCATTTTTTTTATAATATCTTTGCCATGAAACCAAATCAAATATTGTTTTTCCGTCCAAAATTAATCTTGTTCAAATCGAGTTTGATATTCATTTAATTTGTGTTCAAAATTTTCTTGATTTACTAGACTTGTAATTTCCCTAAACTCCTCAATCAATTTTACAGCTTCCTCGCAACAATCTGAAAAAGTTAACGATGAAGGCAATTTACCACTCCCTCCAGTCCAGGTTGTTTTCAACTGTTTTTGTGCTGCACTTTGTAATATATCTCCCAATGCCCAACGCACAGCTTGATAATCTTTCAAACTTTTGGCAGCAGACTCGATCCAATCTGTAATTTCTTCAACACTTGGAGCGTCTCCATATCACCATTTGGAACTTGGATTATTCTGTTTATCCTGATATTGAGATTGCCAATAATTATGAATTAGTTCTGGATTGAGAAAATAATTTTCAATACAAGCACGATGAGTTAAAAAGACCAATTTTTGCCTATTTGATGGAAGAAGTTCCGGGTTTGGAGAGGGCTGAATATCAAAATCGCGATCGCGGAATATTATATACTTTTGCTTTTTACCAGGTGCTGCCGAAAGATATCCTTGGGCAAAATATCTAGTAGTGTTTGTTGCATTGGAGGATGTAAATGTAATTCAAGTTCATCAATTAAAATCACTGAGTTATGAATATTCCAATTAACAAAATCTATGAAAATTGGTAAAATTGCTCTCTCCCCCGCAGACATTTCAGAAATTTCATAATGATTATTTTCATTTTTATTGAATAAGTAGAACCAAGGTGGCTTGGCAATATCATTAATATTTTCTCTGGGGACAAGAGTCTCAAAACGTCTTCCCGGAAACACCAACTTATATATTTTGTTCAATTCCGCAAACTTATTAACCTCATTAAAAAGTCGTTTATTGTCTACTGGGAAAGATCTATTACTTGTTTTTATAAGTAGATGTTCTTTGTTCTGTATACCAAAGAATTCCCTCAACTTTTTCAAATACTTGATATCCTTCAGAGCGCATAAGCTGTTTGGCATATTGTCTTCCTCGAAATTGAAATAATTCAGCCGCACTATCCGCTTGAACCCGGCCATCATGCCATTTAAGGTTGACCAAATAATTTTGTGCAGGGGGTTGTAAATAATTTTTAGAAGCAGCCACTTTTTCGTAAAATTCTTGAATTGCTTTGAGTTCCTGTAGGGAAAATTGAATCTCTAAATTAACTTCTGGTTCAAATCGTCCCCAATTGCTACTAATCAATTCATAGTTAAATCCCGGTAAGTCTAAATCTTGTAGATTTTTTAATTGTCCGATCGCTTGTCCTAAAGTTGCTGCGATCGCTTGCAAAACAGTTGTTTTACCAGAACCGTTTGCCCCAATTAAAACAATCAAATTTTGTGCTAATCCCGTTTCTGAATCGGTAAATTCAAGTGAGATATCTGAAAATTTTTTGAAATATTTTAACTGAAGAGACCGGACTTTCATAGCAATTCATGCCCTTGAGAATAACTAGAAAATAAACAGTTTTATTATTATAGAACAATCGCATTATTCTGCCGCAAAATTACAGAAAAGCGATCGCGCGAATTTCCTCAGCTCGATCGCATCTCTTGAAAATTCACCGATTTGGTTGGGATTCCTTTAGCTTTATCTTTCTCTAACAAAGCGCGATCGCGGAGTTTTTCTAGACTTTTCGCGATCGCGATTTCTGGGGATTCGAGTTTGTTGAGGTGGGTTCGCAAAACCTTGACTTCAGATTTTGCACGATCGATTTCTGTAGCAATCCATTCATCGAATTGAGTCCAAGTTGCTCGCTCTTTGTAAGTTTCCCAAAAGTAGGTTGCTAACTCTTGCAATACGGTTTCTATTCGCTTTCGCACTTCTGCTTGTTTGTCCTTGCCAAACTTTTCGATCGCTTGCCATTCTGCTTCACTGGCAAAAGATTCTCCTTGGTGCCATTGCCCAAAATTTTCTTTTTCAATACCAACTTGTTCGGAAATACAAGTATAGTCGATTTCCCAACGATTGAGCCGAGAAAGCCAGATTAAAACGCGATCCGTGCGCTCTTGAGAGGTGTATTGTGGAATCAAAGTTTTTGGCTCTCTTGCACTTGACTCGATCGCTTGCCAATCTTCTACACTCAGCACTTCCAAGATCCCTTGGCGAATTTGCGATTTGACTTCAGTTGAAGTGGGATCGCTGCTGCATTTTCGCGTGGTAATATCTTGTTCGATCGCATTCAACAAGCGCTCTTGAATATTTAACGATGGGTTTTTCAAGCGGCGATCGAGAATCTTTCTCGCTCTTTCCCAACCATTTTCTAGCTTCCGTTCTTTCAAAAGAGAACGCATTTCTGAGACGGTCAGCGATCGCAGCCGTTCGTATTGGACATAGCGATCGGGGTGAAACAGAAATTTGCCGAGATTTGAGCCGAGATCGTAACCCGCACTGACTTCACCCCCACATTCTTCCTCAATGCGGATCGCTTTTGCCAGCCATTCTTCATCATTAAAGCGAGCCATAAGATCGATAGATTTTTCTGTGGCGGTCATGTCAATACACTTCCATTTAAGCAGTTTTGTGAAAATTATTGAAACTTGAGTTGTTTCAATCCCTCAGAGGGATTAATTGCAATTCACTGCCATCTCAACGATTTTCTTACAACTCTTGAAACTGGTAGGGTTTCAATCCCTCAGAGGGATTAATTGTAATTCACTGTCATCTCAACGGTTTTCTTGCAACTCTTGAAACTGACCCATTCTGAAAACCCTATGATATTTGAGTTTTGAGGTACAATTCCGGATACCTCACCATTTTAACGCAAATTTTGCTACCGATATTGTCGAAAAATCTTGAAAAAATCTCGAAACCCTTGTGATGCTTTATTCTTAAAATTCCGTAGACCTCCCAAACTTTAGCAAAATTTCCAAGATCGTTTCTTGGTGATGTGTTGTTCATTTTAGGTTAAGATAGAGTGTGACAAAAGAGCATAGGGATTCACTTTGTATCAACCTGTCGAAATCAAGAGAGTTAAAGACGGAAAATGGATTCAAGCCGTTATTGTCCCGATCGCGCCCAACCACGTCAGAGATTATGAGGAACATTGGCAACCTCTCTTAGAAAACTTGAGAGAAGAAGATAAATATTGGGATTGGGCACTCAAAAAAAGGATTGCACTTCAAGATGACAATTTTGAAATTTATGCCCTTGAATGCGAGGGACTGACTCAAGGTTTAATGGAATTGGAAACGCAATGGCATCGCTCTCAAATTGACGAAAGCGATCGCATTGTTTATATTGAATATCTAGCAAGCGCACCTTGGAATCGCACGAATAGCAAAACACAGCGTATCTATAGCGGTATAGGAAAAATATTATTAGAGTTTGCCAGACAGCGCAGCCTCGATTTGGGCTATGGTGGGAGAGTGAGTTTGCACGCTCTCCTCAATGCAGTCAGATTTTATGAAAGTCAAAATATGTCCAACTATGGCGCAGATCCAGACAAAGATAACCTAGATTATTTTGAGTACAGTCGGATCGAATAGCGATCGCCCTGCCCAATCCCCTAAAATATCCTATTACCAATCATCATCCTCTTCTTCTTCGACTTTATTCTCAATACGAGAAATTGCCAGCGCGATCGCTTTTTGTACGCCTTCTTCGGTTTCTTTTTCTAAAGCGGTTTGCAAGGAGGCTAAGATACTGCGATCGCCCAACTTCATCAGAGCAAGGGATACATTTTTTCTCACCTCGCCCTCCTCATCTTCCAAACAGGAAATCAAGGCAGCAATTAACTCTGGAGATTCATCCAATTGACTCAAAGCCGTTGCTGCTTCTGCTCTGACCATTGCCTCGGGATCTTGCAGGGCGGAAATTAATAAATTTAACCCTTGTTCGTCTTTGGTTTCTTGAACGAGATTGCCGATCGCCGCCACGATCGCGCAGCGAATTTCCCAAGAATCCGCAGCAATTGCCTCATATAATTCTTCTTTCACCTCTGCACCCATAAAAGCAAGCGCCCAAGCTGCATGACCTTTAATACTTTGGGGGTGTTCCTCCGAAGCAATAATCTCTAACAAAACTGGGACGGCTTTCTCCCCCATGCGAGCGAGAGCCCCCACTGCCGAACCCTTGACCACCGTATCTTCGTCGTAGAGCAAAGCACGAATTAACACGGGAATGGCAACGGGATCGGCAATTAAAGTAATGGTTTTACCGCTTGCTCGCCGTACTACCGGATTGGGATGATTTTCTAAGGCTTTCATGAGAAACGGGAGAGCGGGTTGTCCGATTTTTCCAAGGGTTTCCGCGATCGCCAGACGCACCATCCCCCGGGAATCGGCAAAACGCTCCACCATTTGCTCGAGAGTTTCACGATCGCTCGGATCGAACGCCTGTTGCGCAACTTGTTTGCCAACGCGTTCGAGCAACAAATCCGTTTCTTCTTGCTCCTTCGTTAGTGTATTGTCCTTCGATTGAGGTTCGGTGTTGGGCGTACTGGTCATAACCGATCGTGAATAACTGAAATGATTTTGAGCGCGATCGGAAAAGAGTCGCGATCGCTCGTGGCAATCCCCTTATTCTGCCACAGAATTTTGCATGAGTTGCAATCGAGATAATGCACTGTTAGCCGACTCGCGGACATAGTTATCGATTGATTCGTCATTGGCCAATTCTGTCAGAGTTTCCTTGGCTTTGTCCTCGCGAATAGACCCGATCGCATTGACGACCGCCACCGCTACCGCCACATTCTCAGTTGTTTTGACCGCTTCGACTAAAATATCTAATGCCGCAGACCCCACGGCTCCTAAAGCCATTGCTGCGGCAATATGCACCACGGGATTTAGATCCCTCAACGCGGCTTTGAGCGCCTGCAATCCCGATTCGGGAAAGGAGTCATCGGGATAATTCACGGCAACTTGTGCGAGGGCTTTCGTACAACTGGCACGGATGGTTGCATTGTCATCATTTTCTAAAGCATCCACCAAAAAAGGAACGGCATCGAAACCGATCGCTCCCAGGGTTTTCACTGCCGATCGCCGATAGGTCATATCTTCTTCTTCTAAGAGTCCCATCAGATGAGGAATTGTTTCTTCGTCGCGAGTTGCAGCAATTTCTCTCATGGCTCGCGTTCTTAAGTTGGGATTGGGGTGCTTGAGTTGTTCAAATAAGGCCTCTGCTGTCATAACGGTAGATTTTTTCCTCTAATTCAATTGAACGTCCCTACAAAATTTTGCCGCGCAATACTAAAGGGATTCTCACATCATTTACTCAACCCAATTCAGGCAAAGCAATCGACAGAGAATCCCTTTGAAAGCGAATCGGCAACTAACGTTTTTACTCGTTACTTCCCATCCTAAAATTTAGGATTAGGACAAAGAGTTGATAACGTAGTCAACAAGAGCATTGTACTCGAGGAGAGCTTGAGCGGACATATCGCGAGGAGCGCAACCGCGATCGCGGATGAAGCTCAGAGCGGCAACATAAGGAGCGGTAGGCAGGTTTAAAGCCCGATAAACTTCGCGCTGACCGGCAATGCCCCACTCATCGAGAGGACCGGTACCGCCAACAACCAAGCAGTAGTTAATCAAGCGCATGTAGTGCTTGATATCGCGGAGGCACTTGGCTTTGAAGGTATCGGTGGAGTTAGCTTCGCCAGCATTGTTCAAGTAGGGATACTTGCGAATACAAGCATCATAGCCTTCTTGAGCAACGGCATCGAGGTTGTTAGCGAGCTTTTCAGCAGCTTCTAAACGAGCAGCAGCGCGTTGGATGCTACCTTGAACGGATTCTAAATCCGAGGAGCTAGGGAAACGTCCAGCCGCATCTGCAGCCGTAACAACGGTGGTAATAACAGATTTCATTGCTTTGTTTATCTCCAGACTATATTCGATCGGTTTTTAAGTGAAGTTGTCTTAGCTAATGGCGTTTTGCTGTTAGCTGAGAGCAGCAACAACGCGGTCGAAGTAGCCAGCACACTCAGCAGTGATAGCAGAGCAGTCACCTTGAGGCATTTCGTTTTTGCGATACCGCGCGCCAGCTTGGGCTTCAGTGTTGGTGCCGTTGATGTGAGCAACGCAGATTGCTTTCATGATGGACACTGCGCGAGCCGTAGACTGAGCGGGGACACCCAAAGCGGTGTAGGTCTCTTTTAAACCATTCAAGCAACGATCCTCGAGAACGGAAGCATCGCCAGCTAACAAAGCATAGCTAACATAGCGGAGAATAATTTCGCCATCGCGCAGGCAAGCAGCCATGCGACGGTTGGGGTAGCAGTTTCCACCTGCTTGAATCAAACCGGTGTTTTCGCAGATCATGCCAGCGATTGCGTCGGAAACGCAGCAGCTTGCATTGCTAGCAATAGCGTTAACAGCATCAAGACGCTTATTTCCTTCAGAAATGAAGCCACGGAGGGCAGCTAATTCTTCGCCACCAATACAAGCGGTTTTAGAGTCAGCTTCGATAACTGCTCTCGAGAATTTATCTAACATTCAATTCTCCTCGTTAAATTGCAACAAGTTTTTCTATTATTGGGCGGTTCAATTGGGTTTGACCCATCCGCCTCTATCAACCTAAATGAACGTTGTCCCTTTCGTCCCATTTTTAACAAACAAAGTAATATTTTGTTACATTTAATACGACACCTCCAAGAATAAAAGATTGATAACTTGGCTTAAAACCTTGTTCTGTAAGGGATACAGCATTTTTTCACAATTCGTGTCTCGATCTGTGGGATGATAAAAAGTTGGATTGGATAAAATCCCAAGATTCGATTCGAGACAGAGAGTTGTTTCGAGTCCCTCCCGTTCAACTGTGATGGAATAGATTAAGGAGTCAATTTAAGGTCACGTCTGAAGAACAGATTCCCATTTCCCAAGCCATTGCCGAAT
Source organism: Spirulina sp. (assembly GCA_051439525.1). Classification (GTDB taxonomy): domain Bacteria; phylum Cyanobacteriota; class Cyanobacteriia; order Cyanobacteriales; family Spirulinaceae; genus CCY15215. The sequence goes on from JBFRWJ010000533.1 coordinate 15,656, forward strand.
TAGAAGAATATCGACAACGCTTGATTGACGATACGATCGCGATCGCGAAAAAGGTGAAAGCCAGTAAGAAAGACACGATGGCAAGGCTGGAAGAGCATCCCGAGATCGTCAAGATCGACAAAATGATCGAAGACTTCCGTGCTAGAGAGGCAGCAGTGACAGAAGCCTCGTAAGTAAAAATTTTGGAGGGGACAACGAGGATGCAACTGAGCGAGAGAGCCAAACAACTCATTCCCAAAGCGCGTATCGTGAGTTTTGCGGTGTGGAAAAACAGTCATTCTGCTGACGCGATCGCGCTGTTTCAAAAAGCTGACGATGAGGGACGCTATTTGACGGATAGCGATTTTGCCGCTTTGCCAGAGATTTCGCCCTCGGGTGCGGGTTTGGAAGTTGCCAAACGGTTGCGCGATCGCGCCTCGGATATCGTTACGGAAGCAAGGGAGCAGGTTCTCGCCCAGTTTCCCAATATTACCCAGCCCGGTGGGGAGTTGTATCCTCCCTTCCGAGCAGAAGCCTGCTGGCGAGATTTCTGGCATTTTTTGCGCTGCGTTACCTATGGTATTGCGGGAGGACATTCTTCCTTTACCAGCGAGGAGGGACTCAAAAACATGAATTTGCTCTATCAGGAGTTAAAAGTTCCCCTCCCCGCTATGGTATTGGGGTTGGAATCTTTGAAAGCTGCGAGTTTGAAGCGTTTGAACGATGAGACAATAGCGGAAATTGCTGCTTGTTTCGACCATCTCATTGAGAAGTTACGAAGCTTTAAATAACGTCAATCAAGAGCAGATCGTCAAATGGATAACCTAACCCACACCCTCCAACAAGCTGCTATCAAAGTCCTGCAAGACTACCACAATTTCCTCTTTTGCCGTGGTTTAGCAGAATTGCCGAGAATCCCCCTTTTTTGAGACAAGGGTGGGCAGGAGAATCAATGCGATTATTCAACCTCTACAACTATACCCTGCCCACCCTGCGGTTAACCCCCAAACCCCCAATTCTGGGGACTTTGAGGGAAGGCGCGATCGCACTAATACGCCTTATCGGGATAAATGCGATCGCTTATAATGAGAAAAGCCGAATCCCCATCTTGCTATGACAGTATCTACAGAGGCCAGCCTTCAAACTCTCCTGCTCAACCTTGACAAAAAATTTGATAATCTCGAAAATAAATTTGACAAGAAAATCGACGATCTCGAAAATAAACTTGACAAAAAAATTGACGATCTCGACAAGAAAGTAGAAATTTTTCAAGCACGAATTGAAGAACGTTTTAATACAATCGATGAAAAATTTAATACAATCGATGAGAAGTTTAACACGATTGACAAACGATTAGGCGGAGTGGAAAAACGTATCGATGATGTTAATGGTCGATTGAATACCATAACGACGGAGTTGCAAAGCAATTTCAGGATTGACTTGCTCATCTAGGTGAAAGCGAATTTTATCGTTCACCTCTTATCTCGCTCCACATTATCTGAAATTTAGAAGGGGGATTATTACGCTTCATTTCTTCAACAATTCTCTCAGTTTTAAGACTGTGACGGTCAATCTCTTCCCGGCGATCGTAGTAGTATGCCATGGCTCCATGAACCGCAGCCAAGGATAAATCGTACTTTTGAGCAATTTCTTCTAGAGATTCTCCCATCTCTAAATACATTTCGGCAATAGCTGCAACAGGCATTCTTGTCCCCACAATGCGGGGTTGGCCACAACAATAATCAGGATCTATGGCAATATACTCTGTAATTACGGGTTGGATCGGCATTTTTTCACTCGGATAAGGCAAAGCTGCCTTTATTCTATCGTAGATCCTAACGGGTAGGGGGGGGAATAACTTGCCCGCCCGACGAATGTATAATTACTAATTTTAGTTATAAATAGAACAGGAAAACGTGAATATGT
>JBFRWJ010000534.1:0-18007 GCA_051439525.1 Spirulina sp.
GGCGACGACTTCGTAAGTATAAGAGAACGAACTCCCGACGCTAACCAGTCCGCCAATGGACATCGAGATAATCTGACAACCGTTAGCGATCGCCCAATTAATACCATTGATGATCGAACCATCAGAGCCGCTACCATCATTTTTGAGCACCTTCCCCACATAAATATCGGCTTCCCAGGCAACGCCGTAACGCTCGAAGTTACTGGGTTCGTGAGGTCCACAGGCAGTCCCGGTAGTGTGGGTTCCGTGACCGTGTCCGTCTTGTACTGCCTGACCCTCAATAAATGACTGACTGATAATCTTCCGATCGGCAAAATCAGGATGCTTGAGATCTAAGCCCGTATCGAGAATGGCGATCTTAATTCCCCTGCCACTGTAGGGGGATTTAGTGACTTGGGTGGCAATTAATCCCCAAGCTGCATCCTCCTCTGTTTCCTGAACCCCTATTATCGGCTCGACTCGGGCAATTTGTTCTTCTTCCATTGTGAGAATTGGAGAGTTCCGCTCGGCACTCGCCGAAGCGATCGCGCTAACGCGATCGGGATCGGGACTGATGACAGCGACTCCCAAGGCGTGATAAACCCGATCGCGATCGCTTTCATCGGATTCGTTGGCTTTGGACACTTTAATCCCCGCCTTGTTACTGAGAACTTTAATCCCTTCTTCAGTTGCTCCTTCAGAAAATACGACTAAAAACCTACCGGTTTTAGCGGGTTGATTTAGAACCGGGTTCATTTCATCCCCCGGCATTCTAGCATCAGCCCGAGCAGAATCTACTCGCTCGCCCGAGGGGTCAATGGGTGCATTGCTCGGGTTCATCTCATCTCTTGGCATACTGTTTGCCACGATCGCCTGCTCCTTTTCTTGTTACTGATTTGCTGTCATCATCGTTTTCATCTCTTTAAGGATGTTAGGTCAGAGGAGCAGGATCGACCAATTGCGGGTTACCTTGATAAGTTCCATTGCGATCGTTCCCCGAGTAATCTTTAGCACTTTCTGCTTCAAAGCGCCAATAGGCAGCTAAACCCGACTCTTTTCCCGTCAGTCGTTGATTCATCTTGGCTTTGATTTCCCTCTCCGTGCGAGGGGTATTCCAGATGCGAACTTCGTCCATGACTCCGTCGAAATATCGGTCGCCAAAATCGTTGCCAATCAATACATTTTTGCCCCCTGTCGCTGTATTGAGCGCTTGTGACTTTTTCGCACTAATCTTTTCTAGTTTGCCATCAACATATAATTTGACATCGGTTACGTTCAGAGAATCCTGCGTTTCCAACGTACAGGCGACATGATGCCATTTTCCATCAGTGACAGGAGTGCTCCCAATAATATAGCCATTACCAATTTCTACTCTTATCGTGTTCGGATTTCCCTCGGTACTTTGCACCCGAAAAGTCCATTTTTTTCCATTCTCCTTCTTTCCCCAAGACACGATCGCGCGATCGGTTTGGGTTGTTTTTATCCATGCCTCAACAGTTCGCGAGTTTTTCTCTGTTACGCCTTTGTAGGATGGAATTTCAATATAATCCTTTGACCCCGTTGACCCCTTGAATTGCAAGCCGAATATCTGGGTTTCGGTTTCCTCTTCTGGGGGTAATGCGGGTGAATCGGTAAGGGGAGCGGGATCGACGAATTGAGGTTTACCTTGATAAGTTCCATTGCGATCGTTCCCCGAGTAATCTGTAGCACCTTCTGCTTCAAAGCGCCAATAGGCAACTAAACTCGACTCTTTTCCCGTCAGTCGTTGATTCATATTAGTTTGGATTTGTCTCGCCGTGCGAGGGGTATTCCAGATGCGAACTTCGTCAATAACTCCGTCGAAATATCGGTCGCTCAAATCATTGCCAATCAATACATTTTTGCCACCTGTCGCTGTATTGAGCGCTTGTGACTTTTTCGCACTAATCGTTTCCAGTTTGCCATCAACATATAATTTAGCATCGGTTACGTTCAGAGAACCCTTCGCCTCCAAAGTACAGGCGACATGATGCCATTTTCCATCATTGACAGCAGTGCTCCCAATAATATAGCCATTGCCAATTTCTAGTCTTATCGTGTTGGGCTTGCCATCGTTACTTTGCACCCGAAAAGTCCATTTCTTTCCATTCTCCTTCTTTCCCCAAGACACGATCGCGCGATCGGTTTCAGTTGTTTTTATCCATGCTTCAACAGTTCTTGAGTTTTTCCCTGTCACGCCTTTGTAGGATTGAATTTCAACATAACTCTTGTCTTTCTCTAGGAGTTCCAAGCCGAATATCTGGGTTTTGGTTTCCTCTTCCGGTGGTAATGAGGATGAATCGGTAAGGGGAGCGGGATCGACTAATGGGGGGTTACCTTTATAGGTTCCATGGCGATCGTTCCCCGAGTAATCTTTAGCATTTTCTGCTTCAAAGCGCCAATAGGCGGCTAAACCCGATTCTTTTCCTGTCAGTCGTTGATTCATCTTGGCTTTGATTTGTCTCGCCGTGCGAGGGGTATTCCAGATGCGAACTTCGTCAATAGCTCCGTCGAAATATCGGTCGCTAAAATCATTGCCAATGAATATATTTCTGCCACCTGTCGCTGTATTTAGTGCTTGTGACTTTTCCGCACTAATCTGTTCCAGTTTGCCATCAACATATAATTTGACATCGGTTACGTTGAGAGACTCCTGCGTCTCCACAGTACAGGCAACATGATGCCATTTTCCATCACTGACGGGAGTGCTTCCAACAATATAGCCCCCGTTAATCTCTGCTCTTATCGTGTTGGGCTTGCCATCGGTACTTTGCACCCGAAAAGTCCATTTCTTTCCATTCTCATTCTTTCCCCAAGACACGATCGCGCGATCGGTTTCAGTTGTTTTTATCCATGCTTCAACAGTTCGCGAGTTTTTCCCTGTCACGCCTTTGTAGGAGGGGACTTCAAGATAATCTGTTGACCCATTTAGTTGCAAGCCGGATATCTGGGTTTCGGGTTTCTCCTCTGGCCAAGCAATATAATTTGTTGTCGAAGCTTGACCGAAATCGCTATCCCAATAATTATCATTACCTAGAGCCTTGATCCAGATTTGATAATTACCCGCAATAGTGATGAACTGAGTGGGATCGAATTCAATAGTTTTCAACTGACTGTCATTAATTTCCTCTTCGGTAACCACTTTATTATTATCATCTATGTTGACAACTTGCACCAAATAGCCACTTCCACTATTTACTCTGTTCCACGTACTCGTTAACTTTTTCGTTTTGTCATTGTAAGACTGCGTTATATTTCTCGGTGTTGACAATTTAAATTTCGATGTTGAGTCCTCTTTGGGTGGTAATTCTTCTTCTTTGGCTGTTGCTTCTTCTTCTTTGGGTACTTCTTCTTCTTTTGCTGTTACTTCTTCTTTGGGTGATGACTCCTCTTCTGGTGGTAATAATGATGGAAGCGATACAGTCAAAGATTTACCGATATTACTGTCAATATACTGCTCGTTTCCTTTCGCTTGCACCCATGCTTGATAAGCCATAGTAGCAGGTGTGCTCAGAGAGGATAGAGCAAAATCAATCTGATTCTCGCGATCGCTTTCTGCTTGGTCAATAATCTGAACGATCTCTACTTTGTAACTTGTCGCCCCATCCACTTTATCCCAAGTGACCTTTAATGTTTGGTTATCATCCGCATAAGACAAGGAAATATTGGTCGGGGTTTCCAGCTTGACAATGGAAGGCTCGCCCTCAACATGCTGACTTATTTCTCTCTCTTCGACCTGCTTTTTTTCACTCACTTTTACTTTAACCCAATATTCCCCCGCAGGTAGGGATTGAGTTGGGAATGTCGTGGGTGGATTTTCTGATTTCACAGAAGTAACTTCGTAATTGGCTTTGCAAATTGCCACCTGATAACCATCTGGGGCAGTTTTCCAGTCAACTGATAAATTACCATCCTGATGACGTAAGGTAATATCGCCAGATTTAACAATTGACCTCGTTTCCATCAGCATATCTGGAATCGGTCTCTCGCCTTCAATGGGGTTCATTCCGTGCCCCATTGCATCCCCTCCCATGTTATCTCTCGGCATTTCTCCATGGGTTGCGGGTTCTTGCTTGAACTCTGGTTTTGTATCAGTCATTGTTTTGTCCTCTTCTACTTGTCTTTGACAATAAGAGCCACCAGTTTAAAGCGGGATAGTTTAATGATGATAAGGCTTTTATAAAGCAGTTCAATTATTCTAATCAAGCGCTTCAAAAGTCGATCTCAAAAGAGTTCGAGCGCTCTCAAGATTTACTTTATAAATCAGCTTTTAGGTAAGTTCGATATTGTCCGGATTCCCTTATCCAATCTCCAGTGCCCGCACATTGGAAAAGCATTTGTCTCGATCGGAAGCTACACCAGCATATTTTAGGATACTAACGAAGAAGTGCAAAGCCTCTTGTTGCAATCCTCAATGTAATATTTTGGCAATACATTTGCCAAGCGTATTTGCAGGCAATACAGGATCGAGAAATTCAGCGATCGCTCAGCTTTCTTGAAAAAGTAACTTAAATAACACTTTTCCTCTTCAATGTCGGGGAAACTGAGAAAAGCGATCGCAAAGAACAAAAATCGGTGCTTGTCTATTCGATAATAGGAGCAGGCTTTTTTATACGCCTCGGGATTTAATCAAAAAATAACCCGATGCTAAACTCTTGTTAATGTACACAACAGAAACTATCTCTGGCAAAGTTGAGATGAGTAGAACATTGACCAATCTTGCAGCGATCGAAGTCATTGACTTGAGTAAAAGTTTTAAGGGCAAAACCGCCCTCCGACAAGTCAATTGTACTGTGGAGGAGGGGGAAATGGTTGCTTTAGTCGGGGCTTCGGGGTCGGGTAAATCCACCTTGCTGCGACATTTAAATGGCTTGCAAGAAGGCGATCGCGGTACCGTCAACATCTATGGTACTCCCTTACAAAGCAACGGGCGCTATCATTCAAAAATCCGCCTTCTCCGCACCCAAATTGGGTGTGTTTTCCAACAATTTAACCTCGTCAAACGCCTAACGGTCATTGAAAATGTTTTGGTGGGCAATTTGGGCAGAATGTCTCTGATTAAATCGGCTTTGCATCTTTTTGGCAAAGAACAGAAAATTCAGGCATTAGCCGCTCTCGAACGGGTGGGCATTCTCGAACAAGCATATAAGCGAGCCTCACAATTATCCGGGGGACAACAACAGAGGGTTGCGATCGCGCGCTGTCTGGTGCAAGGCGCAAAAATAATTCTCGCCGACGAGCCCATTGCCTCGCTCGATCCCGAATCTGCGCGAAAAGTGATGGAATTACTCGTGCAACTCAATCGAGAACAAGGCATTACTGTTGTAAGTTCTCTCCATCAAGTCCAAATGGTACGTCGTTACTGCGATCGCGCGATCGCTTTGAAAGATGGAGAAGTCATGTTTGACGGAGCAACCCTGCACTTAGACGATACCAAACTAAACGACATTTATGGCGCGGCGGCGGAAGAATTAGTCTTGCGCGGTCACGGCGAACTGTTAGTATAAATTCCATTCAAACTATTCTGAGGACTGCATCATGCAAAGACGTTTTCTCATTAAGTCTGGTTCTTTATTTCTTCTATCGGTAAGCGGGGCAAAATTCCTAGCTGCTTGTGGCAATACTGACACAGAAAAAGAGGTCGGCGAAACCCGTGAAGAAACCATTGAAGAAGTCAACTTTGGGATTATTTCTACAGAATCTCAAGCCAATCAAAAACCGCTTTGGGAGCCGTTTGTCGAGGCAATGTCCGAGGAATTGGGAATTCCCGTCAAGGCTTTTTATGCTACTCAATATGCAGGGGTTGTCGAAGCCATGAAAGCCAAGAAAGTCGATGTTGCGTGGTATGGAGGAAAATCTTACATTGAAGCGGCTAAACGTGCCAATGCTGAAGCCTTTGCTCAAACTGTCGATCTAAATGGTTCAACAGGTTATTATTCTTACTTGGTTACCAACAAAGACAATCCAATTCTGGCAAAAATCGATACGGAGAAAGGAAACGGTGATGAGTACGTGATTAGTAATGCAGACAAGTTAACGTTTGCGTTTAACGATCCCAACTCAACCTCTGGATTTCTCGTTCCCAGCTACTATGTTTTTGCTCAAAATGGGGTAAATCCCAAAGAAGCATTCAAACGATTGGTTTTTTCTGGAAGTCATGAAGCTACGGCTTTAGCGGTTGCCAATAATCAAGTTGATGTGGCGACAAATAATACTGAAGCCTTAGGCCGTTTAGAGCAAACCAATGCGGAAGCACGGGAGAAGATCGAAATTATTTGGACTTCTCCCATTATTCCTAAAGATCCGATCGCCTATCGCAAAGATTTACCAGAAAGTCTCAAAGAAAAAATTAAAGACTTTTTCTACAACTATAGCGATAAAGCCGTACTCGAACCCTTAGAATGGTCTCGTTTCGCGGCTGCCAAGGATGAAGATTGGAACACCATTCGTGAATTAGATATTGCCAAGAAAATTCTCGAAGTCGAAGCTAATGCAAACTTAAGAGAAGAAGACCAGAAAAAGCAAATCGACGAACTCAATCAAGAGTTAGAATTACTGAAATAAAACTAAGGCGGGCATTGCCTGCCTTACCAATAACCAATAACAAACAACAAACAACAAATAACAAATAACCAACAACAAACTGAATGGAAAACTACGATCGCCAAGCTAATCCTTTTAACCAACCCCTCGATCCTTCTGCTAATGTTGTTGCTATATTAAAGCAGGAAGAGGAACGAGCAAAAAAAGTTCGCATTTATTATGTTTTTGGTGCGATCGCAATCTTTATTGTTTTAAGTTTTTCCTATCTCAAAAGCGAACTGGATTTTCTGCAATTAATCCGCGATTGGCGCAATATGTGGGATTTAATTATCAATTTTTTCCCGCCAGATTTTACCTATTGGAAACTCTATATTGACGATACAATCGTCACGATCGCGATCGCAATTTGGGGAACGTTAATGGCAGCAATCGTTTCGGTTCCCCTCTCCATGATGGCATCGGAAAATATCAGTCCTCCATGGGTTGTTTTCCCCATTCGTCGCTTATTAGATGCCATGCGAGCGATTAATGAATTAGTGTTTGCCCTGATTTTTATTGTTGCGGTGGGGTTGGGTCCATTTGCCGGGGTTTTAGCAATTTTCGTGCATACGGCGGGGACATTGGGGAAACTCTTTTCCGAAGCAGTCGAAGCGATCGAACCGGGTCCCATTGAAGGGATTCGTGCAACGGGTGCCAGCAAGTTACAAGAAATCATCTTTGGAGTGATTCCGCAAGTGATTCCCCTCTGGACTTCTTTTACGCTATATCGCTTTGAAGCCAACGTGCGATCGGCTTCTGTTTTAGGAATTGTCGGTGCGGGAGGAATTGGGGTTTCTCTTTATCAAAGTTTTGGCTCTTTTGATTATCCCAAAGTCTGTGCAATTTTAATCATTTTAGTGGTGGCAACCAGTTTAATCGATCTGGCTTCCTCCAAATTGAGAAATTGGCTAGTTTAACGCAGGGGATCGCTAACACAAAACCCGAATAAATTCTAAAGGCAACCCATCGCGATCGCGAATAAAAGCCACTTCATAAACGCGATCGCCGATCGCTTGCTGTTCCGGTTCTAATAACACTTCAACGGGAGATTCTCCCGCATTTTTCAACCGTTCCTGAAACTGTTTTAACCAAGTTGGCAAATCGGGAGTCCGTTCCGTTAAATCGAAAGATAAATGATAGTAACCCACATAATGCTCGTCCCCAAAGGCATCGGCGGCGGGTTGGGGTTCGGGAATTTGAATGAGTTCGATGCGTCCTCCCAATCCTTCCAACCAGCAAGCTAGAGTGTAACCCGTCGTAAACCGTTCCGTCACCTGAAACCCTAATTTTTCGTAAAACGCGATCGCGGCATGAATATCTGCCGTGCGAATCGAAGCATGGTGCATTATCAATGAACAATTATCAATGAACAATTATCAATTTTGGGTTATTTGGCTCCGTCTACTCGAATAAGCGAAAATAGGGGTAGCGGGTGGGCATTCCGGGTTCTTTTTCTAAGGAAAAATTAATAATGTCCCAGCGCGGATCGTCGGAAGATTCGGGGCTGAAAGAAACGGGTAAACCGTATAATCGGGGGACTTTTGCGTCTGGGGCATTGTTGCGCCAAGGGGTACTGCGTTCGAGATAGGCGCTAACCAACTCTTTGTAACGATTGGCAATAATAACCTTAGTGGCTTTGTAGCCTTGGGTGTAAAGGCGATCGAGGGCTTCGTGAATTTCAAAGCGAATGCCGTCGGGATGGGTGTGCTGGCGGTACCATTCTCCCTGCCACTGTCGCCAATGTCGTCCCGATTGTAAATGAACCAGTTCGCCTGTTTTGGGATCTGCCTCAAACGCACCGTGACGGGGACAAAGATAAGTATCCGTCAAAGTCAGTGCTGGAATGGTTTGACGGCAGTGGGGACATTTTATTTCCGCACCAAAGATGGGATACTGTAAAGCAGGATTGATCATAGGGAATCTCTAGATTGTCGGTGCGACGTTTTCTCTCGCTCAATTAAAGATTCTAGCAAGAGCTTCTCTTCCTCGCGGATAGAGCTTCAGGGCTTCGAGGGCTGACAGTTAAATTTGTGTTAAAGTAAGTCTATCAAAAATTTGCGGTTTTCAAAGCATGAAGCGCACCGTTTCCATCCCTGTTGACTTACCCCATGAGAGATTTCTGCCCCTCATGGGGTTTTGTGCGGAGATATTTAACCAGCACGTTGACTGGGCATTAAAAGAACGGACGTGGAACAAAAGCAAGGCACATAAAGATTTGTATGCGAACTTGCGCCTACAATATCCAGAAGTGCCGTCGGCTTTGTTACAGACAATCCGTGATAATGCGATGGAAGCGGTCAAAGCCACCCAATTCCAGAGAAAACCTCGAAAGAAGCCCACATCGGGATTGCGCTACGACAAGCGCACCATGACCTTGAGAGGACGACAATTAACCCTTTCGTGTATTGGCAAACGCGCCAAAGTTATCCTCCATGTCCCGGAATACTTCCGAGAAGTTTTTGAAACTTGGAAGTTTTGTGGGGGGACGCTGACCTATACCCAGCGCACTCAGAAGTTTTGGGTGAGATGGGGATTTGAGACTGAAACACCGCAACACTGTAGAGACAAGGCAGGCCTTGTCTCTACTCAAGGAATTGACCGAGGGTTATATCATTTGGCAACAACTTCCGATGGTCAGTTCTTCAAATCAAATCAAGTTCGCGCTGCCCAGAGAAGATATTTGCACAATCGAAAGACGTTACAGCACAAAGGCACTCCTAGCGCCAAGCGTCGCTTAAAGGCGATGTCAGGACGGGAGAAGCGGTTTATGCGAGACGTTAATCATTGTGCCACCAAGAAACTGGCCCGACAGGAAAAGTATGCGACGTTTGTGTTGGAAGACTTGTCGGGCATTCGCGCTCAAAAGCGAGGGAAGAAACTCAACAAGTGGTTATCGAGTTGGAGCTTTCACCAACGGGTCGATTGGACATGGCGAATGCGATTCGCCGTCCCTCGACCCCAACTTGAGCAATTCCTGTCTTATAAAGCCGAAGCTCTTGGTAAGCGTGTTGTCTTTGTTGATGCCCGTTACACCAGTCAGAAATGTTCTCGGTGCGGACATATCCGCAAGGGGAATCGGAAGAAGTCTCGATTCCACTGTCACCATTGTGGTTACAAGGCACACGCGGATGTGAATGCGGCGGTGAATGTGCGAGACAATCACATTCTTTCCCTTGCTCGAGACGAGTCGAGGGAACAGGGGTCTGTCAATGCTCCAGATGCTTCAGGATTTTCCTAGAGGCAAGTCCCTCCACCTTGTGGGAGGGGTGAGTTGACTATATCTTTGCTTTATCGATCGCACGCTCGTTCGCCCTCGCCATCTGCAAAAACAAAAACAACAATGAAGGAAATTCCTGCCAATTTGCCAACCCCAGATACTTCTCTCGCTGCGTTTATCGCCCCCAGCGCAACAGTTATCGGACGCGTTCTCTTAAAAGAAGGGGCGAATATTTGGTATGGTGCGGTACTGCGGGGCGATGTCGAACGGATTGAAATTGGTGCCCATACCAACGTTCAAGATGGGGCGATTTTGCACGGCGATCCCGGAAAACCGACAATTTTAGAAGATTATGTTACCGTCGGACATCGGGCGGTCATTCATTCGGCTGTCGTCGAGAAAGGCTGTTTGATCGGCATTGGCGCGATCGTTTTGGATGGCGTGCGGGTGGGGGCGGGAAGTATTATCGGAGCAGGATCCGTCGTGACTAAAGATGTGCCGCCGCGATCGCTCGTCGTTGGCGTTCCGGGCAAAAAATTACGGGAGGTTTCCGACGAAAAAGCTGCCGAACTCATCGAACACGCCCAGCACTACGAACAACTGGCCTTAGTTCACGCTTATCAATGAACAATGAACAATGAACAATGACCGATCTGTAAGGGGTTGGCTTAATACGATCGATAATTGATAATTGATAACTGATAACTGTTCACTGATATGACCATGCAAAACTTAGAAGCTCTAGTTACCGATGATGAGGAACTCGACTCAGAGACTTCCAATTACAAAGATTTGATAGAAACGGTGATTTCTAGCTTGGCACAAAATGAGAGTGCCATGGTTAACCATACCCAAGACGGACACCTGTGGAAATTTCAATACGGTAGTGTGGAAGTCTTCGTCCAGTTAACTGGCGAAACCGATGACGATCTGCTCACGGTTTGGTCTCCCGTCTTAAAACTCCCTGCCAAAAACGAACTCGATTTAATGAAAAAATTAATGGAGATGAATTGGTCGGGAACCTTTGAGACCTGTTTTGGGATTTTTGGCGATCGCATTGTCGTTTCTTCTCAACGCGCCGTTGCCGATCTGTCTGCAACCGAAATTTCTCGCACGATTACCCTTGTCGCTACCATCGCCGACGACAACGACGAAACCCTCCAAGCTGAGTTCGGTAATGAAGGATGAAGGATGAAGGATGAAGGATGAAAAAGCCCCAATGAACTCGAAATCATCCAGCCCATCCTATCATCGCGATCGCTGGCGTTTTATTCCTCTGATCGATGCCCCGGGAGCGACCCAAATGGCTATCGATCGCTGGCTCTTTCAGCAGCATCTCGCGGGGAATTGTCCGCCGACCCTGCGCTTTTATACGTGGACTCCCGCCGCCATTTCCTTGGGCTACCACCAACGGCAATACCCGGAATTTTGGCAGCAGTTAAAATGGGAAGGACGAGCGATCGATTTAGTTCGCCGTCCGACTGGAGGTCGTGCCGTCCTGCATCAAGGGGATTTAACTTATATGCTGGTCACATCGGGCTTATCGGGAACGCGATCGCAAATCTATCAACACCTTTGTTCGTTTTTAATTGAGGGTTGGCGCTCCCTCGGTGTTCCTCTGCACTATGGTAAGGTCGGGCGAGGCTATATCAAACAAGCCAGTTGTTTTAGCAGTGCAACGGCGGCAGATCTGGTCGCGGAAAACGGCTACAAATTTATCGGTAGCGCTCAATACCGTCAGGGCAAGGCGATTTTACAACACGGCACGATCGCCCTGTCTCGCGATCGAGAACTATATCGTCAAGTTTTTGGAGAATTGCCCGTGGGTTCTCCCCCAGAAGGTGGATGGAATCTACAACACATTATAGAAGCGCTGAAAATTGCCGCAGGAGATTGTTGGGCAATTGAGTTCATTCCTCAACCCTTAAACGCGTCAGAATGGAAAGAGGTGCGGTGTGGTAGTCTTAATTACCAATCACCCCTTACCATTTCTCAAGATCATGTTTGACGATCCCCAAAGCCAAATTTCCGTTGAAGATCTCGCCCAACGCATGGCAGAATCTCGCGAAACCTTACAGCTCATTGACGTGCGCGAGCCCGAAGAGATCGCGATCGCTTATATTGAAGGATTTGAAGTGTTACCTTTGAGTCAGTTTAACGACTGGTCGCCAGAGATTCAAAATCGCTTGTATTCCGACCGAGAAACTTATGTTATTTGCCATCACGGAATGCGATCGGCGCAAATGTGTCAATGGCTACGAAGTCAGGGATTTACCAATGTTAAAAACATTACAGGTGGAATTGAGGCTTATGCTTGTTTGGTCGATGCGAGTTTGCCTCGCTATTAACCCTAAACTTGGCTTTATTTTCCTCTGCCCCTCGTTTTTTTAATAATAGTCATTTTTTTGAAAGACTTTTTTACTGCAAAACTTTTTTCCTCATGCCGTCTTCCTTTGAGTTAAGCGATCGCTATCAATCCATTCTCTGGGCTACCATTCGCCATTACGTAGCGACAGCAGAACCCGTCGGCTCAAAAACCCTCGCCAACGAATACAATTTTCAAGTTAGTCCCGCAACGATTCGCAATGCCATGGGACGTTTGGAAAAAGAAGGATTCCTCTATCAACCTCACACTTCTGCCGGTCGCATTCCCTCCGACTCGGGCTATCGAATTTATGTCGATCGCCTGATGAGTCCCGATGAAGCTGGGAACGAACAAATTATCGATTTATATACCAAACAACTCGATTGGAATACCTATAATTTAGAGGTTCTGCTCAAGCGCGCCACCCAAATTTTAGCCACCTTAAGCGGTCACATTGCTTTAATTACCTTACCGCAAAATCCGCGAGATTGTCTGCGTCATTTGCAACTCGTTCCCGTTAACGAAAAGCAAGTGATGTTAGTGGTGGTGATGGAGGCGTATAAAACCCAATCAATTTTAATGGATTTAGCGATCGCGGACTCGGAAGAGCGAGAAGGCGATGAGGAATTTATTAGCGATGAATTACAGATTCTCTCTAATTTTTTAAACCATAAATTGCGCGGGAAATCCCTTTCGGATTTAAGCACCATAGATTGGGTCGAACTCGATCGCGAATTTCAATGTTATGCCGATATTTTAAAAACATCTCTGGCAGAATTAGAGAAATGCTTGCACCAACCCACCTATACTCCCATTCTCATTCGCGGTATTTCTGAAGCTTTGCGCCAACCAGAATTTTCTCAAGTACATCAAGTTCAAACTTTATTACACCTTCTCGAAGAAGAACAAGACCAACTCTTTCCCCTCATTTTTGAGGCTCGCGATGGCGAAGAAGACAGTAAGCGAGCGAGCGTCCGCATCGGTTCGGAAAATTCCCTCGAACCCCTCAATATTTGTACCTTAATTTCTGCTCGCTATCATCAAGGGGATATTCCCGTAGGTAGTGTCGGACTGATCGGACCTACCCGAATGCTCTACGAAAATGCGATCGCTCTCGTGGAAGCCTCTGCGGATTATCTCTCGGAAGCACTGAGTTAATATCAATTGTTAACAAATTCTCAAAGAATTGGTAATTTCATTTGAACGCTACTAATCCGATTTCTGGCTATCTCGCAATATTCCTCGCTGATATCGATACCGACAAATTTCCTCCCCAATTCTCGCGCAGCTTTACAAGTCGTACCGCTCCCGCACATCGGGTCGAGAATGATATCATTTTGATTTGACCATGAGATAATATGGTCTCGGGCAAGTTGGCAAGGAAAGGGTGCGGGATGTTCTTTCGCTTCTTGGTCTTCTGCATTTTTACCCACGACATATTCCCAAATATTGCCTTTAATTTTTTGGGGCTTGACAGGCTCTGCCATTTTACTTCTCTTCTGCTTGTGTTTTGAATAATTTTTATAGGTTGTCCCATTAAGTTTTAGTCCTGCGTGCAAGCAATCTACCCGTAAGGGATTGTGTTTTGTTACTCGTCCTTTACTCAAAACAAACATATATTCAAACTCGTTATTATATCTGTATCGATAGATTTGGGGTATTGGATTCTTTTTCCTAAAAATCATCGTGTCGTGGAGATTAAAACCAATTTCTTTAAAAAATAATGCTTGTTTAAAGCTCGTTCCTGTTTCGCTACCCTCAATTGTTGCATCTCCAACAACCCAAACAATAACTCCACCTTTTTTAAGGACGCGATAGAGTTCTCGGGCAATTGCCTCAAAGGGAAATTCGTATCCCTTGTATTGTCTTAAGTTGTCGTAAGGTGGAGATGTCAGAACCATATCTACAGATTCGCTCTCGAAATGTTTCATCACGTCGAGACAATTGCCTCGAGCAATTTTGTTAATGAATTCAGCAATTGCCATATAATCGCTTGTCAATAATTGATAATTGATCATTGATCATTGATCATTGATTAACAGCGATCGCACTTCCCTTTGAGAATGACCTCATAGCTATCGAGGTGGAAACCGGGAGGGAGGTGATTGATGGGTAATTCCCCCAACGCATCCCAATCGAGATCCGCGATCGCGCCGCAACTCTGACAAATAAAATGGTGATGGGGACTGACCCGGGCATCGTAGCGAGTAATGCCTTCCTCTAACAAAATTTCTCTCACTAAGCCCACTTCTCGCAACACCGTTAAAGCACTGTAAACGCTGGCTTTCGACGCGATCGGCAATTCGCCGTTGATATCGGCAAGCATTGCTTCAACCGTCGGGTGATCCTGACGATGGAGAAGATTGGCATACACCGCGAAGCGTTGGGGCGTAATTCTCAATCCCTTCGCTTTCATTTGTGCTTTAATGGCTTGTGTCTCGGTTGGCGACATTTTCTGTTTATCCATCCCTCATCTTCCTCCTTTGTCAAAGCGCGATCGCTGACTCCCCCCTATCGGGAAGTTCTTGCGTTTTTCTTCTACCATAACACTTCTTTTCTAAGAATGATTCTGAGAAAGCAAGAAAAAATTAAGGATAACCCAGTCGAGTAAACGGGTAAAATCGAAAAACTCAAGTAATTAGGGAATAGGCAACAGGCAACAGGCAGACATCTTTCCTCCTTTAGCGATTACCGATTACCGATTACCGATTACCGATTACCCATCATATGATTCCCAATCTTTTAATCCGTAGAAAAACTCACTTTGTGCTTTGGCGGCCGGGAAAAACCGTACCGCGTCCCCGGCTTTGGATCGGTCGCTTTCAAAATGGGACAAGCGATCCCTACGCCGATTTTCGGGAAATTCCCCTCACCCCCAACCTCGGGTTTCGGGAATTGTGGGAAGTGGCCGCAAAAGACTGCAATCTTATTGATGGAGAAGTTTATTTTTATTGGTTTAAGATTTATAACACCAACCCCTATCCCTTCACGGGGGAAAATGAGATTCTCTATTGTACCGATCCTTTTGCCACCACCATCGATCGCGGAGAGGGGCGACTGGCTCCCCAACCCCCCGATGACGGCGGAGTCGTCAGTGACGATCCAGCCAGTGTCATTCTCTACAACAATGGCATGCTAATGCCCTGCGATCCCAACGGTCGCACCCCCCTACAGACCGTCCCCCATCCCAGCGATCGCCTTGCCTCTAACAATCGCCTCGTCATTTACGAACTGCCCACCCGATGGACGAAAAAAGCAGGGGAAGCAATGGAAATGGGAACGGGAACCTTTCGCGATGCGGTTGCCCTATTGGATAAGGAGGCAATACCGCCAGATTTTCCCCATGTGACGGCTTTAAAGTCGGGCATTGCTCATTTGCGCGAACTCGGTGTCAATGCCCTAGAATTGCTTCCTCCTGCCGATAGCGAAGACATTTGGGAGTGGGGTTATGGCACCGCGAATTTTTTAGCTGCCGATTTTCATTTGGGATGTCCGGAGGGTCAACATAACCCGACTCCTTTAACAGACTTGGCCGAGCTCGCGGATCTGTGTCATAAAAATGGCCTGCGCTTCTTCATTGATATTGTCATGGCCTTCGCTCGGGGCAATCCCTATGGAAACATCAATTTTCTCGACTTCTTTATTAAATGGAATAGCGGCGACCCGGAACAAGGGCAGCGAGATGGTTTTGGGGGAGATTTGTTCAAATATAACTACTGGGTTGAAGGCTATCACCCCGTAACGGGGACTCACGGTCGCTTTGTTCCCAGTCGGGAGTATATGAAAGTTTATATCGCCCACTGGTTGGAACAATATTGCGTAGACGGCCTGCGTTTGGATAGCATTAATAACATTGACAATTATGATTTTTTGCAGGAATTCAACAACTTTGCGCGACAGTATTGGCACGATCGCGGTGGAGAAAGCGATCGTTTTCTCGTCGTGGGAGAAGATTTAAGCGTTCCCATTCCCATCGTTCATCAAAAACGTTTGGATGGGTTGTGGAATGAAAAATTCAAGCATATTCTGCGACAAGTGATTTTAGGAGAAAATGGTCGAGGGGATTCGAGTTTTGAATGGAGCATTCGCAAGCTCATCGATTGTCGCTATCTGGGCTTTAGCAATGGGACTCAAGCCATTAACTATATTACCTCCCACGATGTCGGCGGAGCGGGCAACGAACGACTATTCGATTACTTGGTTAACTGTGGCGTTTACGATACGGAAAAACGCATCGAACTTGCCTTTGTTTGTCTGCTGACGGCGGTGGGAATTCCCATGATTTTAGCGGGGGAAGAATTTGCCGACCAACACGATCTCGATATTGCAGAAGAACATGGCTCTCATAAACAAATCGATCCGGTCAATTACGATCGCCTGCAAGAAGATTGGCGGCAGCGCATTTTTACTTACGTTTCCCGTTTGGTTAAGTTGCGGACAACTTCTGATGCCCTCGCTTCCGATGACACGGATTTTCTCCACGTCGATTATTCTGCTGGGAAAAAAGTCATTGTTTGGCAGCGAGGACGAGAGGAAGATCGGGTTATCGTTTTGGCTAATTTTTCCGATTATGGGACTCCCGATCCCTTTGACAAGGATAGCGAATATGTCGTTCCTAATTGGCCGCCGACTCCCCCGGGAAAATATTGGCAAGAAATTACGCGCGATCGCGTGGTTTTACCCCAATGGGTAGGACGAGAACCGATTTTCCCTTGGGAGGCCAAAGTTTATACGTTAGTGGATGGATAATTGCCATTTTTCATCACTGAAAATCAATGTTTTAAGCTTTTGCGATCGCGAATCCCTATTCAAACAGACGACATGGTGAAATCGGGAGTATGAGTTACAATTACAGAATTACTGAGCGATAAAACTTACCCTACACACGATTTAAACGATGGATAAATTTTCTTCCAGACCCCTCTCGGGAGAAGAGGGTCCCGATGCTGCCACTTCTCTCAATAATTTGGCATACTTCTATCATTGTCAAGGGAGATATGAAGAAGCCGAACCTCTCTATTTTCAAGCCTTAGCGATGACCAGAGAACGTTTAGGAGAAGAACATCCCGATGTCGCCACTTCTCTCAATAATTTGGCGGCACTTTATGAATGTCAAGGGAGATATGAAGAAGCCGAACCTCTTTATTCTCAAGCCTTAGCCATGAATAGAAAACTTTTAGGAGAAGAACATCCCAATATTGCGACTTCTCTCAATAATTTGGCGGCACTTTATGAATCTCAGGGGAGATACGAAAAAGCAGAATCTTTCTATTCTCAATCTTTAGCCATGAGAAGAAAACTCTTAGGAGAAGAACATCCCGATATCGCTGATTCTCTCAATAATCTAGCAGCACTTTACCGCGATCGAGGAAGATATGAAGAAGCCGAAACCCTCTATTTTCAATCTTTAGCATTGAGAAAAAAACTCTTAGGAGAAGAACATCTTGATGTTGCCGCTTCTCTCAATAATTTGGCGGTCATTTACGAATCTCAAGGGAGATATGAAGAAGCCGAACCTCTCTATTTTCAAGCCTTAGCGATGAATAGAAAACTTTTAGGAGAAGAGCATCCCAATATCGCGAGTTCTCTCAATAATTTGGCTGTACTCTACCATTGTCAAGAGAGATATGAAGAAGCCGAACCTCTCTATTCTCAAGCCTTAGCGATGAGAAGAAAACTCTTAGGAGAAGACCACCCCAATATTGCAACTTCTCTCAATAATTTGGCGGAACTTTACCGTTCTCAAGAAAGATATGAAGAAGCAGAATCTCTCTATTCGCAAGCCTTAGCGATGAATAGAAAACTTTTAGGAGAAGAGCATCCCAATATCGCGAGTTCTCTCAATA
>JBFRWJ010000535.1:0-10803 GCA_051439525.1 Spirulina sp.
CCTTCGCTTTGGAGGCAAATTCATCCAGTTTCCCCGTCACGCGATCGTCAAATCTGGATCCGATCGCGATCAACAAATCGCATTCGCTGACGGCAAAGTTAGCATAAGCGGTGCCGTGCATCCCTAACATTCCCACGGACAGGGGATGATTTTCGTCAAATGCCCCCAAACCCATTAAGGTAGTTGTCACGGGCAGGTGAAAATGTTCGGCCAGTTGAATCAGTTGTCGGTGCGCCCCGGCTGCGATCGCGCCGCCACCGACGTACAGAAGCGGACGCTCTGAGGCTTGAATTAATTTCAAAGCGGCATTAATCTGTCTCGGGTTGCCCTTTACCGTGGGACGAAAGCCCGATAATTTTACCGACCCCGGTTCGACGGGAACGTAATCGAATTCCTCGATCCCGACATCTTTGGGGATATCGATCAGTACCGGACCCGGACGACCGGAACTGGCAATATGGAAGGCTTCGGCCACGATCCTCGCCATATCTTCCGGACGGCGGACGACATAGGAATTTTTAACAATAGGGAGAGTAATCCCCCAAATATCGGTTTCTTGGAAGGCATCGGAGCCGATCGCTCCCCGCGCTACCTGTCCGGTCACGGCAACCAAGGGAATAGAATCGAGATGGGCGGTGGCAATGCCCGTCACTAAGTTGGTCGCCCCGGGGCCGGAAGTGGCAAAACACACGCCAACTTGTCCCGTCGCTCGGGCGTAACCGTCGGCTGCATGGGAGGCACCCTGTTCGTGTCTGACGAGAATATGTTGCAGGTCGCCTCTGGCTTCGGCGCGATACAATTCATCGTAAATGGGCAGAATTGCCCCCCCGGGATAACCAAAAATATGCTTGACTCCGTGACGGACGAGACTATCAATTAGGGCATAAGCTCCCGTGCGTCGGATTGGAGTTGGGGTGACTTGGGATGTTGGGGATATGCTGGAAGAAACCACTATTCTTTTAGAACTTACTAGACTTTTGTGGGTGAATTTTGCGGGTCAGCCTCGAGGGGCTATTCTTTACGTTACATTTTCTAGAAAAAAATATAAACGCCCAGTCTATTAGAAATTTTTGTAAAAGTCAAGATTTACTGATGGAACGGGAGCAAGATGAATTTCTCCCCAACTGCCGAGCAACTGTTCCCGTTCTGAGATAAGATGGGAAACAGAACACGAAAATTTAAGAATTTCTTTTTCTTTTGTTTTAGCTGCATGTTGAGAAGCATCACCGAGGAGGATTTGATGAAAAGTGTCTTTCGCGTTCTGGCGATCGCCTTATTGGCGGTAACCTGTTGGGTCTTCGGGGGACCACGAGAAACCCTCGCCGTTTCATTCCCCCAATTGACGGGAAAAAATACTCCTGTACTGGCACAACTGCGCAATCAAGCAGATAATATGCTCAAAACGGAGTTCGGTCAAAAAATCGATCTGAATAATACTAATGTTCGAGGATTTCGCAAGCTGAAGGGATTTTATCCCGGCTTGGCCACCAAAATTGTGGATAATGCCCCTTACCAAAGCGTCGAGGATGTCCTCAATATTCCCGGTTTGTCCGAGAGTCAAAAGCAACGCTTACAAGCCAATTTAGATCGATTTACCGTTGTTGACCGTGCCGATGTCTTCGTGGAAGGAGACGCTCGCCTCAACAACGGAATTTATGATTAAAGCCATCGAAGTTGTCTTGAGCAATTGTCTTTAGCAATTTCCTTGAGCAATTTCTAGGTTGATTATCTTACCCACTCTAGCCATCGGAAAGAGTGGTTTTTTTCACTACCTGAATACTGTTTTAAATTATACTTGCGATCGCGTATTTTTACAGATGCCACGTCTAAAATATTCATTAAGATATTAATATTTACTACTTTTTGTCAAAAACCTTAGCAAATCTTAAGGCATCAGAAAATTTATTCATAAGATTTAACAAGACTTAATAAACAGACGCGAACTTAATATTTAATTCAGAATATCTGCAAAAATCCGCTCGGGGCGATCGTTAACGCAGCGAGTTCCCGTGCCTCGGGTGCCATCGGGATTGCCATTGTCTTCCGGGTCGAATTTTTTATTGCCATCAAGGGGTTGGTGTTGCTGTGCTATCTTGTTGGCTATCCGAGATGTTTTTACCCGTTCTACAGAATTGAATAAGGGGGGAACGGGATGGGGATCTTGGGTTTGGGCAATCGCGTGAGGCACAGATCCACAAACTCCAACCAGCAACACTCCAACCAGTAACAGTTGCGAATTGAGCCAAATGGCCAAGCCCGGTTCTGAGGGATTCGCGAAACGAAGAGAAGTCTTCATAACTCTAACAAGAGCGCATCTTGTTTCCGACGCATTACCATAAGTATATTCACTATTGCGCAAAAGCGCACGCAAATTATTCATAATTTTTTCATGAATTTTTTGCCAACCACTGGAAAAGCTAATTAGTCTTATAAAATTGTAACATTAGTTGATGAAGCCCCCTCTCTGCTTCAGTAAAATTACCGATCGCCCGGGGAGATTTCACCTGTGGAAAATTCGGAGCGATCGCGATTTTTCACCGCATACATCGCCTTATCCGCAACTGCAATCAAGATCTCGGCAGTTTCGCCATCTCGGGGATAAACGCTGCCACCAATACTGACGGTAATGGAAACGCGATTCCCATCTAAGATAAAAGGACTCAACAAAGTTTTGGCAATTTTGCGGGCGACAATATCGACATCTTCAGCTTGCTTGATCCCCGGCAGAATGACGGTAAATTCATCGCCTCCCAAGCGAGCGACGCGATCGCTATCCCGCAGACAATTCTCAATCCGTTCTGCAACCGCCTTGAGGAGCGAATCGCCGCCTTGATGGCCGAGACTGTCATTGACTTGTTTGAAGCCATCTAAGTCCAAATATAACAGGCCGACTAGGCGTTTGTTCTCCTCAGCCCAGATTAAAAACCGTTGGAAATTTTTGTCAAAACCTTTACGGTTGGCCAAACTCGTCAGAGAATCCGTGTAAGCCAATTTATGCAAGCGATCGTGAGTGAGTTGTAACTCAGCATTAGAGCGGCTGAGTTCTTCAGTGGTTCGCCGCAACTCTTCTTCTATTTTTTTTCGTTCTGTGATATCGCGGATCGTGCCGATTAAAAAGATATTACCAGCAGCATCTTTATGTAAAGAACGCTTGGTCGCCGTTAAGTAAGTCTTGCCTTGGCGATCGGTAAATTTTTCTTCGTTTTCCCTCGGGGTTTGATGGCGAAAAACCCACTCATCTTGTTGGTGAAAGACAGCCGCTTCGGTAGGGTCAAAAATATCTGCATCAGTTTTATGGAGTAATTCCTCCAAAGAATAGCCGCTCAAATCGCAAAACGATTGATTGAGGACAATCCAACGGCAATCGCGATCTTTGACAAAAATGGGATCGGGAATGCTGTCGATCGCGGATCTTAAAAATTCCGTAGACCGTTTGAGTTCCTCTTCTCGATAGGACAAATAACCCGTTAAAACGCCAGCAGAGCCGGCAAAACCGAGTAAAGGGGGAATGAGGGGAATCCACCATCCCCCCAAAAATGAGAAATAGACTCCCCCGAGGAGGATCGCGACCCCGCCCGAGAACACCGCAAAGGAGTAGAGGGGCGATCGCAGTTGCAGAACGATGGCGGCTCCGAGACCCGACCAGAAAAAAATCCACAGCCATTCGAGAGCTGTCGGCCAAACCTTGACGATGGGACGGCGATCGAGGGCTGCCCCGAGAATATAACTGATAAAATTGGCGTGCAACTCCACCCCGTAAATGGGAGAAATCGACCCCCGGGGATCGGTACTGTAGGGAATGTAAACAAAATCCCCCAAACTCGCGGCAGTCGAGCCGATGGTGACAATGCGATCGCGGATGCGATCGGGAGACACTTCATCATTGAGCACTTCTCGCAACGTCACTTTTTCAAAAGCATCGGGAGAGCGAAAATTGACGAGAACCTGATAACCGCGATTGTCGGCACGAATGTAAGCCCCATCGTTGGGTTGTAGGGTGGGAAAAGTCGCAACCCCCAAGTTGAGATATTTGCGGTTAACTTCTGAAGGCTGGGCTTCAATTCCTTCTTGTTGGAGATACAGTAAAGCCAAACGCAGGGCAAAGCTGGTATGAAGTGTCCCGTTTGCATGGGCATAAAACAAACTGCGACGCACTCTGCCATCCGCATCCGTGACGACATTATTAAAGCCAATGGATTCCTCGGAAAGAATGGCGGGGGGATTAATGCCAATTTCTCGGTTGTCTCCTAATTTTTCAATGCCCACAAAATTGGAGGTTTGGGACATTGTTTCTTGTAAGAGACGATGACCCGGTTCCACGGGAAGATCGCGATAAATATCTAAACCAATGGCTCGGGGTCGAGCCTCGTCTAACTTGCGAATGAGTTCGGCTAAAATGCGATCGGGAAGCGGCCAAGTGCCGATCTGCTGAATATCTTCTTCATCGATCGCCACAATTAAAACCCGTTCTTCGGAAGACTCTGCAGGTCGCAGGCGAAATAATTGGTCGAAAGCCGCCCATTCCCAAGTCTGGAGAATCCCGCTCGATCGCAAGAGCAGAATGCTGCTCGCCACCCCAACAGAAACCAAGCAAAAGGCTTGCTTTCCCTGCCACCAATCCCAAAGGGATACCAATCGAGAGCGTAAATTAAACATTAACAACCCTGCTCGCCAGCACAAAAGGGACAAGGGAAAGTTTGTAGAGTCATGACTTTCCCTTCTTTCCGTTTTACTGCCTTCTCGAGGGAAACCGCCACGAGAAATGTAGCGATCGCTTCAGAAAATCAATTATCTTGTTGGAAGAACGTATTTAAATTCCCGCGAACCTTCGTAGTTCGATAAATCGGCTAATTCGTCTAATAAAAACCGTCCGGGTCTTAACTGACCGTCGATTGCCCAACTGGGATAAGAACGAACGCCAGCCGCTTCACAGGCTCGAGGTTGGGCATTTTCCCCGTCGGCTGCGCATTCGATATATTCCACTTCGGCAAAGGCTTCTTTCCCAAAGAGGGCTTTTTGGTCGTAACAATGGGGACACCAGTACGCGCCGTACATTTTAAAGTCATTGGCGCTCAAGTGCTTGGCCAGCTCGATTTCCGCCGCCCCAGAGCGCGTGGAAATTTCCCAACCCTTTCCCGGAATGAGTGCGCTGGGTTGGGCGGGAGGAATGGGAATTTTACCGTCGGCAATCGCGGGATTGTTCAGGGGTGCGTAAATCCCCAAGGTTCCCATAAAGGTAATGAAGGCGACAATAACGCTCGTGAAAACAATTTGACCGATATCTTCCCACTCCCGTCCGAAAACCGTCAGTAAAAAGAGGCTCAGAGAAAATAAGGCCGACCCGATGCAGTAGTAACAAACCGCTTGGATTTTGCCAAAGAGAATGTACATCAGATAGGCACTAAAAATCATCATGGCCGTGGAGCCAATCAGCAAAAATAATCCCGTCCAATGTTCTAATTTGTTGCGCAAATCGCGGTTGTTTTCGGGATTGATCATGTAGGGGGAGAGGGCAAAAATGATCATGGCCAAATAAGCCAGAAAACCAAATAGAGAAAGGGGAAGCCCAAAAACCGTAGCATAAGGACTGGAGAAGACATCATTGCAACTTCCCGCCGCCGCACTGGCATTAACCGCACAGCCGATTTCTCCTCCCGTTAATTTGGTAATCGTTAAATAAGCCGTCAGAACCGCGCCCGTACTCGCGATCGCGCCGATAATCAATCGCGAGTAGCGATGAATCCAAGGAATAGAACGTTTTCTTTTCATGTATGGGTAATGGGTGATGGGTAATGGGTAATTAGGGAGTTGGGAGAAAATTCATCCTTCATCTTTTCCCATTTGCTTACTATTTTAAGCCGGGGATAATGTATTTGAAGTCTTGAGAGCCTTCGTAACCAGATAATTGAGCTAGCTTTTCTAAACTTTGAATGCCTTCGTACAATTTCCCGTCTATTTGCCAAGTGGGAAAAGAGCTGATTCCGGTGGCTTGACACAGAGCGGTTTGGGAGTTTTTGGCTTGGCGATCGCATTCGATATAGTCGATCGCGGCAAAGGCTTGTTTGCCTAACAAAAATTTTTGTTCGCTACAGTGGGGACACCAATAGGCACCATACATTTTGACGCCGATTTGGCTTAAATGTTGGGCTAGGGCAATTTCCGAGGGAGTAGATGTCGTGGCGATCTCCCAGCCGATACCGGGTTTGGGGGCAGTTTTGAGAGCAGGAATGGGGATGCGTCCGTCGATGGGAACGGGGGGCGTTTCGTGGGCATAAACCCCTAATGTTCCCACCACCGTGACGATCGCGACGATCGTTCCCGTAAAGAAAACCTGTCCCCAATCTTCCCAAGGACGACCGAATAAGGTTAACAAAAATAAACTGAAAGAAAACGTTGCCGAAGCCAAACAATAGGGACAAAAAGCATGCAATTCAAAAGCCAAGAGGTAAACTAAATAACTGCTCGCCGCCGTCATTCCCGTTGCGCCAATTAAAAGGAAATTCCAAGTCCAGTTATCGAGGCGATCGCGTTGGGATTTTTTTTCTAATCCCGCGATCGCCGGAACTAAAGCACAAACTGCCATACTTAAATAAGCAAAGACTCCGTAAAGGGAGAGAGGCAAACCGAAAACCGTGGCATAAGAACTGGATAAGGCAATGTTGCAGCCATCTCCCCCTGCCAGGCAAAGGGCGGAATTGCCCGTGAGTTTAATCAGGGTCAGATAAGAGGTGAGGGCAACCCCCAACAAAGCGATCGCGCCGATCGGCCAGCGCGAATTCCGGTAAATCCAAGGAAGGGAACGATTGCGATTCATGAGTTCGATTCAAAAATATTACTCTACACGATTATTCCGATACTGTTTTGCTAACTAATGCTAACAATGCACTCTGAAAGACAATCTTTCAGAGAGGGCGTATCTACCAAAGCACGAAGAAAAATTCCCCGTGCGCCATTTAAGTCTCGATCCATCTTTAATCCATCACTTCCTTTAATGATTTTTCTACCGCCTAGATTGGGAATGATTTCTCCTGTCCACGAAACCGTTTTGCTCGTGTATGCCTCATTTACATCTAAAACCATTTTTCCAGCTTCTTTCGCTTTATGTTTCAAAAAACATTCAAAACGATAATGAGACCAAGACAGCAGTTGCCTGACAGATTTCGCTCTTATCTTGCGCGAAGATTTGAGAACCATCTGAGAAACTTCAAAAGTGGGGAGCAAAATCACATCGAAATTATCCACTAAAAATCTCGCCACTTTATGATGCAATTCATCAACGAAATGGCGGATTTTTAAACGGATTCGACTCGCTGCTTTTCTCATTCGCTGCTTCTTTTTCGACTGGGCTTTTGTCGAACGAGAAATCAAATCATCTAGGTGGTAGCACAAGCGCTGAATCCTTCCGATATCATCAGAAGCAATCCAGCCATAACTATTCTCTGAAAAGAATGTGAGGAAGTTTCGGACTCCGGGGTCGAGGGCAACAACTCTACCTTGATTCTCGGTAACTGAGCGAAGCCGAAGTTCGGTTTTTTCTTGTTGCTCTTCTCTTGAGAGACAAAGATAATAACATCCTTGATGGACAACTATTCGACAATCTCCATGTTCTTTGGGAAGATTTTCGGCATAGCCTATCTCTCCTAAAATTGTCCAGTATATTCCTTTTTCTGTCACCGCAGAACTCGGAATGTAACAAGATTGAACGGGTTTCTTCCTCGACCTAAATTTGACCTTTTGGATTTCTCCCGTCTCTTTGTATTTTTTCTTGGCTCCCCTCACCGCAATACAAGCATCTCGAATGGCAATGGATTTGATTTGGAACGGAATGGACTTTGACCAATCCGGCAAACTCTTTAAGATTCCTCCTTTAATCTTTTTCCAGTTGGCTTTTGTTCCTTCTTGTTGTAAATATTCTACTGTTTTGTTATAAACAAAACGAGCCGTTCCTATCCACTGTCTAACTTTTCTCCTCTGTTCTGCACTGAGGTAAATCCTTATCTTTTTTGATTTTGTCACCGTATTTCCTGAGTCCGTGGAGGCGACAAGAGAAGACATGGATGATGGCGAGTATATCTTGGACGAGTTCTGATTCGGGACAATGTTCAGATTGGTCGAGAACCACGATTTTTCCACCGTTTTGCTCGACCATGTATTCGATGAGTTCAAATCCGAATCGGGTAAGTCGGTCGCGACAGGCAACAACAATTTCGAGCTTATCTCCGTGCATAAGTCTGTCCAATAGGGAACGCAATCCTTTTCTTTTGAAGTTGAGTCCGCTCCCGATGTCTCGGACGATTTCTGCTTGCGGGTAGAGGGACTGCATATAGGCGACTTGTCTTTGCAGGTCGTCTTTTTGTTTGTTGCTGCTGACTCGACAATAGCAAATAAGGGCAGGCTGAGTTGTTCCCATGATGTATGACTCGACGTTGAAGAGCCTTTGCCCTGCTTGCGTCCGAATTGTCTCGATTTGCCCTTGGTCTGCATATCGCCTCAATGTGTTTGGGTGCAGTCCTAATTGTTCGACTGCTTTTCTCAATGGCACGTATGGCATACTGCCATATTAGCATTAGTTAGTTTTGGTGAGCAATAGTTAATAAATATTATTCTGTTCATTAACCCTCGTATTTTAGATTTTTATCTTGGGATTCACCGGAATTTCGTCTTTCGAGATAACAGTTTCCCGGGCGGCTTCCACAAAAGATTGAACGCGAATGGGATCGATGGGTTCTTCGATGCGTCCGTTGCGTTTGAGGGAACTGGCCACGATAACGCCATCGGCAGCCTGCATCAACGTGCCAATATTATCCCAATCCGCACCACTGCCGATAAAAACTGGCGTTCCTTTGGCCGCATTGACAGCCAGTTCTAAGTCTTCCAAACTCGGAGGGCTTCCCGTCGCCCAACCCGAGAGAATGACCGCATCGGCCAAGCCCCGTTCGATGGTATCTTTGACCGCCACGGTGAGATTGGGAGTGCCTAAAGGTCGGGCGTGTTTGACCAAGACATCCGCAAAAATCGCCACATCGCTGCCCAACTCCCGACGATAGCGCAAAACTTCCCAAGCATTGCCTTCAATGATGCCCTGATCCGTCGCCATCACCCCCGTCAGAACGTTAACGCGAATGAATTGACAGCCGCAGATCGACGCGATCGCCATGGCACTGCGGGCATCATTGCGCAGGACATTAATGCCCACGGGAAGCATGACGAGGCTGAGCAAGCGTTGTACGATGAGGGTCATGGCAGCGATCGTCGCCGGATCGACGCAATCTTTGGTAAAGGGCGCATCGAAAAAATTTTCAATAACAATTCCATCTACCCCACCCGCAGCCAGGGCAGTTGCTTCTTGTTCGGCGCGATCGATAACCTTGTTTAAATCTCCATTCCACCGAGGAGAAGTCGGCAAAGGCAGCAGATGAACGACACCGATAATGGGGTTGGGGGTTGAGAAGATTTTCTGTAAGTCCACTCTTAATTTGCTCGAAATTCGTTTGAGCGCGTCGTTTCCATACTCTACAATACCCTATGAACACCACGAGATCCTGAAGGCCGATTCGCGATCGCGCCCTGCCCCGGCCAGAAAATCTTTCGCGACCAGAAATTCTAGGTTAGATTTGAAAATATGGATAGTCGATGAACTCTCTCTTGGTTACACTGTAACAATCGAGAGCTCGCACCGATCGCCTGCTGTTGACCGATCGCCCATTACTGTTGAATGCCATGTTTAGTTCGCTCAAAGGTCTATTTGCCAAATCGGGGAAAGGGATCGGCTTGGAAGTTGCCCCAGAACGCATCAACGTCGTCCAACTCAAGAAACAAGGGCAAACCTATAAACTGGACACCTACCTCACCGAAGAAGTCCCGGAAGGGATTTTTGAAGACGGACAAATTGTCGATTCTCCCGCCCTCGCCGAACTGATCCAAGAAACCCTCAGTCAAAACAATATTAAATCTAAAAAAGTCGCCACGGCAATTCCCATGCGCGAGGCGATAATCCGTATCATTCCCATTCCCGCCGAACTCAACGATCAAGAACTCAAAGAAATGGTTCTCAATCACGAAGCGGGCTTATACTTGCCCTATCCCAGAGAAGAAGTGGATTTGGACTACCAAAAATTGGGGTTTTTCGAGGACGAAGACGGGATCGAAAAAGTGCAAGTTTTACTCGTTGCCACCCGTCGGGAAGTCACGGATATTTATGTCGATACCATGCAGCAGGCAGGCTTAGAAATCGATGTTCTCGATATTAACAGTTTTGCCCTCATTCGCACCATTCGAGAGCAATTGCGACAATTTGGTCCCCAAGAAGCCGCCGTGTTAGTAGACATTGAATTTGAAAGTACCGAAATTGCTATTATTGTTGATGGCGTGCCCCAATTTTCCCGCACGGTTCCCATCGGCACCTATCAACTGCAAAGCGCCCTGTCCAGAGCGATGAATTTACCCACCAAACGGGATACGGAAATGCTGCAAGGCATGACCATTCCCAATACCCCCGTAGATGGCTTGCGCACCGGCGCCACGGGAATCAATCCGGGGATGGCCGCCCTGTTAAGGGTTTTGGGAGAATTGGCCGATGAATTGCGCCGCTCGATTGACTTTTATCTCAATCAAAGTGGAGAACTCGAAGTCGCCCAATTATTATTAGCCGGACCGGGAGGGGGAATCGGTCAACTCGACGAATTTTTTACCAATCGTTTGAGTTTGCCCACCGCTCAAATCGATCCGGTTTCGTCGTTATCCTTAGAAACAGAGGAAGACATTCCCGACGTCGTGCGTCCGGGGTTGGGGGTGGCTTTAGGA
>JBFRWJ010000536.1:0-15890 GCA_051439525.1 Spirulina sp.
TATAGGAAAATCCCCTCTCGCCCCCGCAAAGTACCTCATCTACTATCCGTGAGACTTTGTTTGGGCTGCATGATATTGAGATCGCGATCGGCACTCAACTGAAACAACTGCATGACGCGATCCACCATTTCTCGATGCTGTCCCGTGAGGATCGTATAGGTTTTCCAAGGCGAGCGATCGCGAAATTGCTGGATAACCGGGGCGAGTTTAATGGCTTCGGGACGCGTGCCGAGAATGATACAAATCGAAACAGAAGGCGCAATCATTTGTGACATTGGGTTTTGAGGGTTTGTGATAAGATAATTTATCTCGGTGGCTATGGATTTTCTTCCTTGACCGATCTGCCCCTTCAATCTTAAAATATCCTTAAGAACGCAAATCGTCGTGCAAGGCAACAATTTTTTGCTATTTCTGGAAAGACAACCGGGAAGAGAGGAGTTGAATACTTCTTAAATCCTCGCAGTCTAATTTGAGAACGGTTTCCCTCGAGAATAGTCTTTTATTTTTGAGCGGAACGGGCTAATATTTACCAATATTTAAGCAATATTCGGAAGGGGCGATCGCAATATTTTTGCAGGAAAAATCCCTAAAAAAATAGGTGCGATCGCGATTCGGTAAGAGTCCAGCAAAATATTATACCATTTTTTAAATTCTGACGAAGAATGACAGAACTCTTTATTCGCGTGCACGATTTACTCGGGGAAACGGTTTTTTTATTGTTCTCTCTCAGTTTTGCCGGAACCATCTGTTTTTGGTGCATTCCGGAAACGACGGATTGGATGGTTAATTCTGCGGCAGGACTGGCAGGACTCTATTGGGGACGAGACAAGCGCACTTTAGTCATCAATTCCAGCACGAACAATCCCGAACTTTTTTCGATGATTATTGCCTTTAGTTTAGGTCGTGTCGGCGGGATTGCCAACCCCCTCGGGTCGAATTTTGCCAATATTTATCTCATGTTTTTAATGGCTCCCTTGTTTGCCATTCTAAGATGGGCATTAACGGGAAAGATAAAAAAGATCAAAAAGTTTATTGCCTTGAGTTTAAAGGAAAAAAAACTTTGGCTTTGGCATATTCTCATGTCTTTGACGATGTTTGTCTTTGCAAGCCTAGCTTATTGGTGTATTACCGGAGTCAACCAGTTTAAGCCCCTCCCTGTCGGGCATCCCCCTCAATCGAGCTATTTGATCTTAATCGGCGGCATTTTCTGCTTGGTTGGCATGGGAGTTTTCTTCTTTTTTGAAAATAAACTGAAAGCCAAACGCCGAGAACTTTACGAAGAAATTAACGATGAATATCATCATCCCAGTTGGCGAGATTTTTTCTTGGGAACGGTGGGATTGATTTCTTCGTGTTATCTTCTCAATTCTTTATTCTTGGCTTGGTCGGAACTTTATTCGACAATATTGCAGCATTTTTTTGGCGCAGCAATTTTTGCGGGATTGCATTATTTTGTCGGTGCGTTAATTACCTCTCTGCCCGAAATGACGGTCGCCGTAGAAAATTACGAACGGTTAACCCCACCGGATTTGAATACAGCCATGGCATCGGCAAGTCAATCGAACATGACCAATTTAGCGATCGCGGCGATCGGGAGTCTCTTGGTGGGGGTCTTACTATTATTCGGGTTTAACTATCAGTTGTAACGAGGTTGAGCAGAATTACCGAGAAGCCCTCGCTTCAAAACTTAGGTAATGTGCGACAATAAGAAGATTACGAAAAACCCGATAAAAAACCGCGTTAATTCCCGATCATGGCTGCAAAAATCAAAAAAGGCGCTTTAGTTCGTATCGTGCGAGAACAGTTGGAAAATAGCGTAGAAGCGACGGCCAGCGATTCTCGTTTTCCCCCCTATCTTTTTGAAAGCAAGGGGGAGATCGTCGATATTGACGGCGATTATGCGTTTGTCAAGTTCTACGTCCCCACCCCGAGTATCTGGTTCAAGCTGGATCAACTCGAGTTGGCGGATTAATGATGGTGGAGCGATCGCCATCCCCTTGTTTACTGTTTCTCTTTTTCTCCTTATGACTGCTTCTACTCTTCCTCAAACTTCCTTGTTTCCTCGCGTTTGCGTCGTTGGTGCAGGAAAAGTTGGTTCGACCCTCGCCCAACGCATTATCGAGAAAAATTTGGCCGATGTGGTCTTAGTGGATGTGGTGGAAGGACTTCCCCAAGGGATCGCGTTAGATTTATTGCAGGCAAGGGCAGTGGAGTTGCACGATCGCCAGATTATCGGGACAAACGATTATGCCGAGACGGCCAATTCGGATATTGTGGTCATTACCGCAGGATTTCCCCGCCAACCGGGAATGAATCGAGAGGACTTGATCGGCATCAATGCCAAAATCGTCGCGGAAGTAGCCCAAAAAGCGATCGCTCACTCCCCCCATGCTATCTTCATCATCGTCACCAATCCCTTGGATGTGATGACCTATGTGACGTGGCAGGCGACGCAATTGCCACCGGAACGGGTGATGGGGATGGCCGGGGTGTTAGACTCGGCGAGGCTGCAAACCTTTATCGCGATGGAATTGGGGGTGGCGATCGCGGATGTCAGCACGATCGTGCTCGGGGGTCACGGGGATTTAATGGTACCTCTGCCTCGTTATTGTAGCGTGGGAGGCGTTCCTTTGACCGATTTGCTCGATGCTGATACCATCGCCCGGTTGATGGAAAGAACTCGTCACGGCGGTGCGGAACTCGTGAAATTATTTAAAAAGGGAGGTGGCTATCTCGCCCCAGCCTCTTCAGCCTGTCAAATGGTCGGGGCGATTCTGCGCGATCGCTCGAATTTATTACCCGCCGCCGCTTATTTACGGGGAGAATACGGGTTAAAGGATATGTTTCTCGGCGTTCCCTGTCGCTTGGGGAACAAGGGAATCGAACAAATTATCGAACTGCAACTCAATGACAAAGAACTCGCGCAATTACAGACCTCGGCACAGTCGGTGCGCGAAAATGTCAACATTGCTCGAGAAATACTTGCCCAATAAAAATCTCGGTAGACTTGAATCCTGCCGCGACCCAACGAACGTCCAATTATTATGGCCACACTTAAATTACAAAGTTTGCGCAAACAATTTGCCCCCGATGTCGTCCCCGTCAAAGATATTAGTTTAACGGTGGAGGATGGGGAATTCTTAACGTTATTGGGACCTTCGGGATGCGGTAAATCTACCCTATTGCGCTTGATTGCCGGTTTAGAACAACCCACGGCAGGTCAAGTGGTCGTCGGAGAAACGAACTTAACCCATACTCCCCCGGGCGATCGCAATATGGCAATGGTTTTTCAAAGTTACGCGCTTTATCCTCACATGACGGTTGCCGAAAATATCGCGGCCTCGTTGAAAATTCGCAAAACTCCGAAAGCGGAAATTCAACAGCGCGTCAGTACCGTCGCCGATACATTAGGATTGTCTCATTTACTCGATCGCAAACCGGGACAACTTTCCGGCGGACAGCGACAGCGCGTGGCCCTCGCTCGCGCGATCGTGAGAAATCCGGAAGTATTTCTTCTCGACGAACCTTTGAGTAATTTAGATGCTCTCTTGCGAGAACAAGTTCGAGAGGAACTCAAGCAATTATTTGAAACGCAACAAAAACCCGTCGTTTATGTTACTCATGACCAAACCGAAGCGATGACGCTATCGAGTAAAGTTGCCGTCCTTCTCGATGGAGTGGTGCAACAACTCGATCCCCCCAGTCGCATTTATACCCATCCTGCCAATAAATTTGTGGCTGGGTTTGTCGGCAGTCCCCAGATGAATTTACTCTCGTTGGACTGCCAAGGCGATCGCGCAATTTTGGGAGATTTTTCCTTTCCTTTACCCGCTTTGTCTTCTCAACCCGAGGCGATCGATATTGGCATCCGTCCGGAAGATTTAAGCCTTGCCACGGAAGAGGATACCATGACTGTTGGAGGTGATGTTTTCTTAGTCGAACATTTTGGTCGGGAACTACTCGCAAGCGTTAAAATTAAGGGATCGAATGATATTCTTCGCATTCTCATCGACCCCGATCGCCAATGGCGTAAAGAAGGAATCCAATTAGCAATAAATTTCGATCGCATTCATTGGTTTGATGCGAAAACAGGAGATCGCTTATCAATGAACAATGAACAATGAACAATTGTCAATTGTCAACAGGTCGATTGGATATGGCGAATTCGATTCGCCATCCCTCGACCTCAATTATCAATTATCAATCGTGCTGCGATCGCATCGATTTCTGAGACTAAGCGATCGTTCTGCCAATTATCCGCTAAATGTGCCGCGATCGCGCATCCGCCTGCCCCGACTCCTTCTTTGACATACCCACTCTCATAAGCGCGTAAATTTCCAAAGCGAGAATGAGTAAAATTTAACTGAGTTGCTAAAAGAGGTACTCCTCCGATCGCTTCGGCGAGTCCGACGGTATCCCCCGTTTCATCTTCCGCAACCCATCGCGTTGTCCCGACTGCAATGCGATCGGGAAACCACGGTAACGAATGAGTTCTTGCCAGAGAATCCAAGAGGGCATAGACGGCTAGCATTTGCGTCCCCCCTGCCAATAACACCCCAGTACTGCGACTGGCTGCGATCGCCATCCCCGCAACGGCGATTTGCATGGGATCCCCTACAGCAGAAACTAATGTAAGAGCGTCTTGTGGATTGCGAATTTGCTTTAATCCTTGTTGTGCGATCATCCATTTTTGTGAGTGATTGCAACTCGGGTGAGAACTATTGACCTTTCCCCGTGCGGCAAAACCTAACCCCGTTAGAAGGCTTAATGCCGTTGTCGTACCTCCCACAACGCATTCCCCGATAATTAAATAACTCCCTTGTAATTTTCGTGCCAGTTTTTCACCCCAAGATAAACCGCGATCGAGCAAATTTTTCACAGTAGATAGGGGGAGGGATTTGCCAGTAGAGACACACTTTGCTGATTGTCCTCCTAATGCGATCGCGGGGACGGAAGGAGGTTGAGGCAAACCCGCATCAAACAGCCATAAGGGAATATTTAGAGCTTCTACCACCGCCCGAGAAATGAGAACGGGAGAGGCACCGACATGAAGGGGAGGGAGAGGGTATTGAGGATTGGGTTTAACCCCATTGATGAGAAACTCAGCATCGGCGATCGCGGTATATTTTCGATCTTCTGGAGTTGCCCCCGCAGCAGAAATTCCCTCAATCAATCCGGTTTCCGTAAAGCCTAAAACACAGGCAAAATGAGGCAATTTTCCGCGATATTGTTCGAGCCAGTTTGCTCCTCGTTCCTGTTGGGTGTATATTTTTATCAAATTTATTATTGGTTGGGGTTGTTTAGGTCTTTCTAATCCTGATTATTCGACAAACCCGTTAGATGTTGTAAGATAACATCGAGTTTCCCGTTCAAAGTGTCAAATTTTTCATTAACTTCCTGTCTGAGTTCGTCGATGTCTTCTTCGAGTCGTTCAAAAGCCTCCCCAATCCAACCTTGAGGATCGACAACCCGATCCAACTCTTTTAAACCGTCCTCAAGCTTACCAATCCGACGTTCCAAACCTGCTACTCGACGGTATAGCTCGTTAATTTTTTTCTTTTTTGACATGGTTTCTTTCCTCTCTGTACTGATTATATAACCGATCGCCAAGAGTTTCTCTATCTTGAAAGTGCGATCGCAATAATAACTTATCAAAAAAAGGGTCTGCTAGAGACCCTTTTTGAAACGCTTCCGGATGGGAAAAGGAATTTTAGCGGATACTTTTAAAAGGTGTTCGATAATGCCGCTTCGCAACGCTCGCAGATCGAAGGATGTTCGTGAGATTTACCGACAGAAGTGGAATAGTTCCAACAGCGATCGCATTTCTCTCCCTCCGCTTTCACAATACCAATGGCAATATTATCGGATTCGCTCTTATATTCTACCTTTTGAACGGTTGCAAGAGAATCCACTAATTCAACTTGGGAAGCCAGGAACAAATAGCGAAGTTCGTCAATGCGATTGCCTTGCAAACTATCCATTGGATTGAATGCTTCTAAGGATTGTTTGAGTTTTACATCACTAACATACAATAACACTTTTGCATCCAAAGAAGAACCGATCGCTTTTTCGCTCCGTGCTTGTTCCATCACCTTATTGACTTCCGTGCGCAAATCCCGCAAAATCGTCCAAGAAGCGTTGAGTTCTGGCTTATTCCATTCAGGTTTCATCTCGATCCAACCGGAGGCGAAAACGGATTGATAGGGGGTTTTGTAGGGCAAAAATTGCCAGATATCTTCCGCCATGTGGGACAATACCGGCGCGATGGATTTAGCTAAATTTTCTAAGGCGATCGATAACACAGTTTGACAACTGCGCCGACGGGGAGAATCCAAGGCAGAAATATAGAGACGATCCTTGGCAATATCGAGATAGAAATTGGATAAATCGACAACGCAGAAATTCTGGACGGTTTGGAAGAAACGGTAAAACTGATAAGTCTTAAAGGCATCGCTAATCTCCCCAAAAACCTCCGTCATCCGGTGCAACATATAGCGATCTAACTCGGACATTTCCTCATAAGCAACGGTATGTTTTTCGGGGTCGAAATCATGTAAATTTCCCAACAAAAATCGTGCGGTATTGCGAATTTTACGATAAACATCCGAGAGTTGCTTGAGAATATTTCCCCCAATGAGAACGTCGGAAGAATAATCCACGGAAGAAACCCATAACCGCAGCACGTCAGCACCGTAAGGCGGTTCTTTTTTCTGATTCTTACCGCCATTGATAATGATATTCGGATCGATAACATTACCGAGGGATTTGCTCATTTTATGTCCCTTTTCATCCAAGGCAAATCCATGGGTTAATACGGTTTTGTAGGGAGCAAAACCATTGGTTGCAACGCTCGTTAATAAACTGGATTGAAACCAACCCCGATGCTGATCCGAGCCTTCTAAATACATATCCACTGGATATTTTAATTCTTCGCGACTATCGGCGACTGCAGACCAAGAGGAACCGGAATCGAACCAGACATCCATGGTATCCATTCCCTTCCGATAGGTCTTGCCATTATTGCGATATTTTTCCGGTAATAGCTCTTCCACCGATAATTCCCACCAAGCATTGGAACCGCGATCGCGGATAATTTCCTGAATGCGATCGATGGTTTCTTGGGTAACTAAAGGTTCGTTCGTTTCCTCATCGTAAAACACGGGAATCGGCATTCCCCAACTGCGCTGGCGAGAGATGCACCAATCCGCGCGATCGCTGACCATGGGGGTGATGCGATTTTGTCCTTGGGGGGGAATCCATTCCACCGAGGCGATCGCGTTTAAGGCTGCTTCTCGAAACCCTTCTACGGAAGCAAACCATTGTTCTGTCGCCCGGAAAATGGTGGGTTTTTTCGTGCGCCAATCGTAGGGATATTTATGGACGTAGGACTCTTCTAAAAGGAGGCTTTTGGCTTCGATTAAGGCTTCGATAATGACACCGTTGGCATCTTTTAAAACATTTAAGCCTTGAAATTGTCCCGCTTCTTCGGTAAAGTTTCCATTTTCGTCTACGGGGGATAAAATGGGCAACCCATAGCGCTGACCGACGATAAAATCTTCTTGACCGTGACCCGGTGCCGTATGCACCAAACCCGTCCCGGATTCGGTGGTCACGTAATCGCCACCAATGAGAATTTTACTTTCGCGATGGTACAGGGGATGTTTGTAGGTACAGCCTTCTAATTCTTCCCCTGTAACGGTCGTTTTAACCGTCAAAGATCGACCCAATTTCTCGCTCAATCTCTCTCGTAAATCTTCAGCAATGAGTAAATATTTGGGGGTGTCAACTTCTCCTGACATTTCGACGATCGCATAGGTCAATTTAGGGTTGATTGACACTGCCAAATTTGCGGGAATCGTCCACGGGGTGGTCGTCCAGATCGCCACCCCTAAATCGGGTAAAAATTCGGCAAATTTCGCTTCAACGGCGGGAGCCGCTTTTATCATGGGAAAAGCTACATAAATACTGCGAGAGGTATGACCCTCCGGATATTCTAATTCTGCTTCTGCGAGGGCAGTTTTCGAGCTAGGACTCCAGTGAACCGACTTTAAACCGCGATAGATATACCCTTTGAGTGCCATTTTCCCAAAGACGGCAACTTGGGCGGCTTCGTATTCCGGCTGTAGAGTGAGGTAGGGGTTATCCCAGTCTCCCCAAATGCCGTAACGCTTGAATCCCGATCGCTGTTCTTCCATGGCTGCGATCGCGAATTCTTTGGCTTTTTGACGTAGAGATAAGGGAGTCAATTTTTCTCGCTCTTTCTGCTTCATTTTTTGCAGAACTTTGAGTTCGATGGGCAGTCCGTGACAATCCCAACCGGGGACGTAACGAACTTTGCGTCCTTGCAGAATTTGGTATTTATTAACGATATCTTTAAGAATTTTGTTGAGGGCGTGACCCATGTGTAGGGGGCCGTTAGCATAGGGGGGTCCATCGTGAAGCACGAAAATCTCGCCTGGATTCTCCCGTGACAGGGTTTCGTAAATCTGCTCGTCTGCCCAAAATTTCTGCAATTCCGGTTCGCGCTTGACGGCGTTTGCCCTCATGCTAAAGTCGGTTTTGGGGAGATTGACGGTTTCTTTGTAGCTCTGTTGTTCGGTCACGGTCTAATCTAGAATGCGATTTCTCTTCATTATCAATGAAAATTGCTTTTTCGGGCCAACTCGGATGCGACTGGATCGCTTGTATTGATTTTTCGGGTGTGGTAGCCTGAAATTATACACGATCGCCAAAATCCTCATGACCGAAATCACCCTAAGCGAAGCACGAGAACAACTTTTTGAACTGAGCGATCGCTTGCAAGACGATCCTCTCATTATTTTGAAAGAAGGCAAACCGGTTATGGTTGCTTTAAGTTACGAACAGTTTTCCGCTCTTGTCGAAACCTTAGAAATCCTCTCAGATTCAGAATTCAGTCAAAACTTACAAGCAAGTATCGCACAAGCAGAGTGCGGCGAAACAATTTCTTGGGAAGACGCTAAAGTGAAATTGGGGCTATGACTGAATTGGAAATCCCTCAAGAATACGCGATCGAATTAACCCCCCTTGCTCTTAAAATGCTGGAGAATATTAAAGATCTCCGCCATCGAGAAGGAATCGGAAAGCGAATCGAACGCTTGAAATCCGAACCGGAAAAGCAAGGAAAAGCTCTCAAAGATGTCTTAAAAGGTTATCGGAGCATTCGAGCTATCGGTCAGCGATATCGCATTATTTATGCCATCGAACAAGAAAGGATCGTCGTACTCGTTATTGGGATCGGACTGCGCAGAGAAGGCGATCGCAGCGATATTTATGCAACAATCGAACGTTGGTTAGAGAGCGATCGCGATTAGATTCGCCGCACAAAAGCGCGATCCTTCTATTGAATTGCTTGTTTTAAACTTTGACAAAACGCCTCAATTGCTTTTAGTCCTTCTTCTGGAGTCCCTTGCGCCAAACGCTTCACCACCGCACTCCCAACAATAACCGCGTCTGCGCCCCATTCTTTCATTTGTTGGGCATGTTCCGGTTGAGAAATGCCAAAACCCACCCCGATCGCTTTATCTGTGGTTTGATGCAGCACGGGTAATAAATCTTTCACTCTCGCCGCCACTTTCGCTCGTACTCCCGTGACTCCCGTTACGCTCACTAAATAAACAAAGCCTTGAGATTGTTGGGCGATCGCTTCGATGCGCTCTTGGGGACTCGTAGGGGCAACCAATAAGGTCAATTCGATCCCCACCTCATTCGCTTTCTTTAGGAGTCCCTCTGCTTCTTCTAGGGGCAAATCCGGCACCACTAGACCCTTGACTCCAGCCTCGGCAATACGTTTTAAGAACGGTTCGATGCCGCGATACAAAATCGGATTGTAATACGTGAAAAGAACGATCGGGGCAGTCATGTCATGCCGTACCGATTCTACGACTTCTAGCACGTCTTCGAGTTTAACCCCTCTCTGTAATGCCCGGGTTGCCGCCGCGTGAATGGTGGGTCCGTCAGCCAAGGGATCGGAGTAGGGAACTCCCAATTCAATGATATCCGCACCCGAGCGATCGAGAACCCGCAAGGCTTTCGCCGTGGTTTCCAAGTTGGGATCCCCTGCGGTGATAAACGGGATGAGGGCGCATTGAGATTGAGCTTTGAGGGTTTTGAAGCGATCGGAAACGGAGGACATAAACGGGTTGGGTCATAGGAACTTGGCGACTTTTGATTTTACCATTGGGGGGGCATGGGCGAACAAAAATCCAAGAAGTTCAAACGAGGTGCGAAACCGCAGTCAAAAAACTACCATAAAGCCAGACAACGATATGCTCGGAAACATTTAAGAGTAAGCAGGCAGCGTAAAGAATATGCTAAGAGAGTGGCACATTGCGTCATCCAATCTAACGATTTGGTAGCCTACGAAGACTTAAATATTAAAGGCATGGTACGAAATCGAAAATTGGCGAAATCCATTTCAGATGTAGCTTGGTATTCTTTTCGTCAATGGTTAGAGTATTTTGGGTTAAAGTACGGAAAAATCACAGTTGCCGTATCACCCCATAACACCAGCAAAGACTGCTTTAATTGTGGCGAAGAAGTCAAAAAGTCTCTATCAACAAGAACGCATATTTGTTTCCATTGCGGCTATATCGAAGATAGAGACGTTAATGCTGCCAAAAACATCCTGAAGAAAGCACTCAGTACGGCGGGGCACGTCGGAACTGCGGTCGAGGGATGCTGAACTTGGTTCAGCATATCCAATCGACCAAGACAACGCTTGGGGAGATTTGCCCTCTTGGGCGGTTGGAGTAATCCTGTCGTCTAACGGCGAGTCTGTGAACCAAGAATCCCAAGCACTTTAAGCCATGGGAGTGTCAATTCTTAAAATAAATTAACAGAAAAAGAACGAGCAGCAATAACCCTTCCGTCCCTAAAAGTCCGTTCAAGGTCGCGGCATCTTCCGGTTGAGTGATAAAATAAGGGCGAAAGAAAGTGTAGGGAATAAACTGAAACAGAATCAAGCCGACCACCAAAATAATCACGGCAATCGGGACTTTGAAGAATAACGCGATCGCCACGCCCAAATTAAACACCAGCAACAGGATATCAAGAATGCGCCACAGTAAGGGGGTTTCTAGCCAAGGCGTACCGCTCCAACCTAAAATATTACCGAGATGAACGAAACCGCCGTATAAGAGGACGCAGGCGAGGAGGCGGAGATAAATCGGCGTAAAAGTTTGGTCGGATGCGTCTTTAATGGAATTGAGAAGATTCATCATGGAGAATGTGAAGGAGCGCGATCTTTAGTCTCAGTATTACTACGATAATATCTCAATTGGGCAACGGGCGATCGCCATTTGCGGTCTTAACTCTTCCGAAATTATACGTAAATTTTTATCCTTTTTACTACCCGGTCGTCGTTAATAAAAAATCAAGAAAAAGTTGTCTTTTGGTTAAATAAAGAATTGTTAAAGTTATCCGATTGATTGGTCTCAATGTTATACTTTTAGATTAGGGGTGTAGGGTCGAGTTTCTGGGCGATCGCATTCAACAAATCCGCCTGTCACAAGTTTTTTCCCCGTTCCATCGAGAGCAACTTTACAGAAAATTGGTATAAAAAAAGTTTCGGTTTGATTTCCCCAATCTAGGTGCAGAAAAGTTAAATTGAAATCGAGCAATTAAAATAGCGAGTTAATCCCCATGAAACGACGCAATTTTTTGGTCTATAGCCTGCTCTTCGCAGTCGGTTGTACGGCAAGTCAGATTTCTCAAGGCTCAAAAACCGCCGCGATTCCCGAGAAACTCTACTTCAATATCACGGATGAATTCGATGCCGAAGTAGTCGAGCAAAAGTTTGGTGCATTCCGTCAAGCCTTGGCTGAAGTATTAGAGACAGAAGTTGAATTTTTTGTGGCGGATAGTCAAACGGCGGCGGCTTCTGCCCTACAATTGGAGCAGATCGATCTTGCCCTCGCAGGGCCGGCAGAATACGTGATTATTCGCTCTCGAACCAATGCGATTCCCGTTATCGAACTCACGCGACCCCATTATCGTTCAGTCATTATTGCCCCAACAACAACGAAAATTCAATCTTTACAAGCATTGAAAAACAAAGCGCTCGCTCTGTCCGATATCGGTTCCACTAGCGGACATCTCGGCCCGACCAAACTTCTCATGGATGCCGGACTCGATCCCAAATCCGATATCGATATACAAATGTTGGGGGATGATGGCAGCGTAGAAGCGATTCAAACGGGTAAAGTTGAAGCGTGGGGAGGTTCTGCGCTTGATTACGAAGCCTTTTTCGGCGATAAAAAAGAAGACTTTCCTATTATCGCAACAACGCCATTGTTGCCGAACGATATTTTTATGACCACCGGTCAGATGAAACCCGAAATAGTTGAAGAAATTCGCTCGCGAATGCTCGATAATCAAGATAAACTTTTAGCGGCTTTAGTGAAGGGAGAAAAAACTCAAAAATATCGCGGTTCGGAACTTCTGGCTGCAGACGATTCTCATTATGATATGATTCGCGAGGTTTATCGGGCAATTGGAGAACAAGAACTTCTCTAACCAGAAATCTAGTTAAAATCGTTCCCTGTCTTGACAGAGATCTGTTAAAGACGCAATATCATAAAAAACATGAAGGTTCGAGAACGAGGGGAAACTATCGTCTTGTCACAAGAGAACTTCACAAAAACGGATGCAACAGATTCTCAAAACGATCTAACCCATAATCGATTGGGAAAGCTTACCGTTTTGTTCCAGAAAATTCTCCATCCTCGTTGGACGATTTCCCGTAAATTAGGAGTCAGTTATATTTTGGCACTGAGCGTGGCAGCCATTGGCACGATCGGAGGGATTGTGTGGGGGGATTACTATGAAAAGCGGGCATTAGAGGCTTTAAATATTGCCAATACCCAAAAATTCCTCTTAGAAGACTTGGATAAAAATCTTAGTATTTTACAAACTCAACCTCAGAAAATATTACGCGCTTTGGGAAAACCCTTGTTGACCGAATACGAGCAAAGCAGTTTTTCTTTACAAATCAAGCATATTCAAAAAAACTTGTTAGAACTTTCCACTTTTATCACAACCCATAACGATCGCGCGGCACTCGAGAGCGATCGCTATCAAGAAATCCTGCAAACTTATCAAACAGCGACAGAGGATTACGAGCGATCGATTCACTCGTTATGGCAAAAGATGGATTCCGGGAAACTCGCGGATGAAGAAATTCCTCAAGCGCAACAAGATATTTTGGCTTTTATGCAGGGGGATGAAAATCGTCAGCTTGAAATCCGACTCGATCGCTTGTCTGAAACCCTGAGCTTGACGATTAAAGGAGCTGAAGAGCAAACAGAAAAAGCGACATGGGAATTAGAAAGAGCGCAATCTCTCCGCTTGCTCATTATTATTGCCAGTATTATCATCAGTGGAGTTTGTGGGGCCATTTTAGCTCATGCGATCGGTCGAGCGATTACTCTTCCTCTCATTCGCGTGGGAAATATTGCTCACAAAGTGACTCGCGAGGAAAATTTTCAACTTCGCGCTCCCGCGATCTCCGATGATGAAATTGGCTCTCTTGCGAATTCTCTCAATCAATTAATTGCTTGGGTTGGCGAATACGTCCAAAGACAGCAAGAACAAATTCAACTCATTCAAGATGAAAAAATGGCCGGGTTGAGTAAAATGGTGGGAGGGGTTGCCCATGAAATTAATAATCCTGTTGGTTTTATTCACGGGAATTTACACCATATACAAAACTACATGCAGGATTTAATGGGATTAGTTCAAATTTATCAGCGCGAATACCCAGAATTAACCCCAGAGATCAAGACTTATCTTGAAGAGATAGATCTTAATTTTTTAATTGAAGATTCGAGAAAAATGTTGAAGTCAATGGAGGTAGGAACAAACCGAATTCGTTCGATTGTAACCTCGTTGCGCAATTTTTCTCGTCTTGATGAATCCGGCAAAAAAATAATTGATATTCATGAAGGAATTGAAAGCACTTTATTAGTTCTGAGCAGTCGCATTCACCATGATTTTGAAGTTTGTAGAGATTATGAAAAATTGCCCGGTATTGAGTGCTATCCCGCACAACTCAATCAAGTTTTTCTGAATGTTTTGACAAACTCACTTGATAGCTTAGAAGACATTAAAAAACAAAAATTGGAATTCATACCGCAGATTAAAATTGCAACCGAAAAACTTAATAATAGTAGAATTCAAGTTAAA
Organism: Spirulina sp.; assembly: GCA_051439525.1. Classification (GTDB taxonomy): domain Bacteria; phylum Cyanobacteriota; class Cyanobacteriia; order Cyanobacteriales; family Spirulinaceae; genus CCY15215. Next base: position 14,203 of record JBFRWJ010000536.1, read on the forward strand.
ATAAAAGATAATGGAACCGGAATTCATCGAGAAATTCAACAGAATATTTTCGATCCTTTTTTTACCACTAAACCCATTGGAAAAGGAACGGGATTGGGCTTATCCATCTGCTATAAAATTATTGAAAAACATCAGGGAAAAATTGAGGTAATTTCTGAAATCGATCGCGGCACGGAGATTATAATCTCTTTACCGATCGCTTTATCCTCGTAAATATTATCTATATATCTATATTATCGAAAAATCCAACCAAGAATAAAGTAAAGTGTTAGCATGAAAGAGAAGGCGAGAGATGGAAAAAGGAGAACGCACAATAATAGCGCTTGAAAGAATATGAAAATTTTAATCTTAAGTGACTTACATCTAGAATTCCAAGATTTTCACATTCCCGATACAGATGCCGATCTGATTATTTTAGCCGGAGATATTCATATTGGTCGCAAGGGGTTGTTATGGGCAAAACAAGAAGTGAGCGATCGCCCCATTCTTTATATTTTAGGCAATCATGAATATTATACCCAAGCCTATCCCAAACTCCTCCATCGATTAAAAGATGCGGCAAAAGAAACGAATATTCATATTTTAGAAAACGATCGCTTCATCCTCGATGATATCACCTTTCTCGGCTGTACCTTGTGGACGAATTTCCGACTCTTTGGCGATCCAATGAGTGCGGGATTTGAAGCAATGGAAAAGATGAATGACTATCGCAAAATTCGTGTATACCCTCGCTATTCTCGACTGCGATCGCGAGATACGGCAATGATTCATCATAAATCTTTTTCTTGGTTAAAAGCGAATTTCTCTCGGTCTGATACTTCTAAAACTGTTGTCATTACCCATCACGCACCAAGTGCAAAATCCGTTCCTTCCCCCTATTTACAAGATATTTTAACCGCAGCTTATGCGTCGCATCTCGATCGCGCGATCGCGGAATCTCATGTGAATTTATGGATTCACGGACATTTACACCACTCTGTCGATTATTACATCGGCAACACGCGAATTGTTGCCAATCCTCGGGGATATCCCGAAGAATTTAACCCTCAATTCGACCCGGAATTTATTATAGAAATTTAATCTATAAAATTTCTCGTCCCGTGAGAATTTTCCGCACCTCTAACATCGCCGAATAGGTAGGAAGAATATGTAATGTTTCTTCCTCGTAACTATTTTCTAAGGCGGTTTGAATCGCCTCTCGTAAATCCTCTTTAACAATTAAATTTAACTGTTTTACATTGATTTCTTGAGTGTCTTGACTGTATTGGAGACGGAGTGCCATATAGTAAACGCGATCGCCACTCACGACAATTGTTCCTCCCAAGCGCACTAATTTTTCCGTATCCACATCCCAAATCCAAGAAACATCGGTGCCATCGGGAATGCGATCGTTAAGAACAATTAAGGTGGTTGAGGATTGCCCTTGCATTTTGATATCATTAACGGCACGAATGGTTTCGTTCATTCCCACGGGATTTTTAGACAGTAAAATGCGGACGTGTTTGCCTTTGACGGTTAATTCTTCTGCCCGTCCGAAAGCAGCTCGGAAATTTTTAATGGTGGCATTAATATTCTCTCGCGAGATGCCGATTTCTTGTGCCAGTAATCCTGCTGCCAAGGTGTTATACTTATTATAGATGCCGATGAGGATTTGACCCCATTCTTGGCTGTTCAGCGCAGTTTCGCTC
>JBFRWJ010000537.1:0-13125 GCA_051439525.1 Spirulina sp.
GTATCGTTCATGATTGGAGGGTATCTGAACAGTTTCATTTCCCAAGACGGGGATTAAATCGCGATCGCTTAAATTCGCTTCTTCAAGTAAGGCGATAATGCGATCGACTCCTTGCAAAACCGGGAAATTTTCGTGTGTTTCTTCATAATCATAAATTGTCAGTCCTAAGATTTTGAGATAAGCGCGATCGTCGTCAGTTCCCGGAAAAGTGGGGAATATTGACCCAGAGACTTTACCTTTAAGTCCAGAAACAAAACAACAGTTAAAAAACTGGTCGAATACTTATGATAATATTCTCAACTTAGATGATCCTGCCACATCCGGTTTTGCCAATGAAGAAGAAAGAAATGCGTTTGAACGTGAGGGAGTTGGTTTGTGGATGAAACTCAAACACGAACTTGAAGCTAACCATGAAATCATTTATTTTAGTGAAAAACTGCAAAAAGTGGTGATTTCCCCTAGCGAATTAGAAGATCGGGATATTCTTGCTACTGTTAATTAAAATTGATTTTCGGGATTTGTCTTGGGTTTGACTTCCAAAACGAACCCTAAAGCATCGAGTAACTCAATCAACGCATAAATCTCCCTTCCTCCAGACTCTGCTAACCTGCGATCGCACGCTTCATAATACCGTTCAATTTCTTCCGAACAACGATTCATTCGCTTACGCGATTCTATCACATCCTGAAGACCTGCCCGCAACAATTTCGGATCGGGTTCTTCTCCTTCTAAATCTAAGATTGCTTCAATATAACTCGCGGCCCGAAGTGGGTCTTTTAACGATTCAATTAAAGCCTCTTGCCAACTATCACTTAGAGGGGTTTTGACGGTTTTCATAATCTGTCCAGTATTGTTGTGCTTTACGAATATCCTGTTCTTGAGTGCTTTTATCTCCTCCTAACAAGAGAAGAATGATTGTCAATCCCACTTGACCAAAGTAGACTCTGTAACCGGGACCATAATCGATTCTGAGTTCATAAACTCCTCCTCCAACTGACTTACAATCGCCAAAATTACCCAAACCTACTCGTTTAATGCGTTTGTCAATTCTAGCAATAGCTTTGAGATCTCGCAGAGAATCGAACCACTCTACAAAAGGAATTTTACCATCTTCTGTTATGTAGCGTTGAATTTTTCTGGGTTGTGCTTCCATCCGTTCATCAATTGAGATTCTTTAAGTTTACAGCTTAATCCCCAATACTTGAGTATGCGCTCCTCGAGCCTGCGTGACTCCAATGGTACGCTGTGCGGATTCGATCATCGGACGGCGCAAACTCACCACAATAAACTGGGCTTGTTCTGCTTGTTTTTTAATCATTTTAGCCAATCTTTCCACATTTGCCCCATCTAAAAACATATCTACTTCATCGAAGGCATAAAAGGGAGAAGGTCGATATCTTTGCAGAGCAAAAATGAAACTCAGAGCCGTTAAAGATTTCTCTCCTCCAGACATCGAACTGAGACGCTGTACGGGTTTCCCTTTCGGATGGGCAATGAGATTTAATCCTCCCGAAAAAGGGTCTTCCTCGTTGTCTAAACCTAAATAGCCATCTCCTTCTGAAAGGGTTGCAAAGATATTCTGAAAGTTCTCATTAACGGCATCGAAGGCTTCTCGAAAAGCACGAATACGTAGAGTTGTAATATTCTCAATTCGTAGTAAGAGTTCCGTGCGTTCTGCTTCTAAAGTCGCCAACTTTTCCGAGAGTTCTTGCAAGCGTGCTTCCGTGCGTTCGTGTTCCTCCAATGCTAACATATTAACTGGCTCCATTGCTTCGAGACGACGTTGGGCATTTTTGAGTTCCTTTTGCAGTTGTTCGATATGAGTGGTATAGGTTTCTGCGGTGAGTTTTTCCCCTTCTGGGGGGACGAGATCCGACACTTCGGGAAGGGGATCGGGGAGGTCTAATTCTCGTTCTTGGCGCTGTTGTTGTAGAGTGGTTAAAGATTCCTGTCGTTCTTGTTGATTCTCTTGGACTTTTTGCTGTTGCCATATTGTTTTTTGTTGGCGATCTTGGAGACTGCGAAGGGTTTCTTCTGCTCGATCGCGTTCCTGTTTCGCTTCGATCAATTCGCTGGATAAGAGTTGCAACAATCCCTCGGTTTCTTTAATTTGTTCTTCTACTTTGGCGAGATCTTCAGTCACTTTCACCTGTTGTTCTTCTGCTTCGGTTTTCTTCTTTTGTTCGCTTGCCAAAATTTCCCGCGATCGCTGTACTTTCTCTTGCAAGCGCAAGCATTGATTTTCCAGTTCTAATAGTTTATTCTCAGCCTGTCGTAATGCCTGTTCTTTCGCGTGCAATGCTCGTTCGTGTTCCTTAATCAGCATTTGAATCTCCTGCCATTCGCTCGAGGTTTGATTGGCTTCTAATTCTGCTAATTTTTCTCGTTCCGATCGCAGTTGCTCTTCCAACTCGGGCAGAGTTTTGGCGAGTTCTTGCAAGCGACTTTTCGCATTCTCCGATTCTTGGCTATTGTGGGCGAGTTGAACGGTTAATTGTTCCTTTTGTTTCGAGAGGCGATCGCGTTCTTTTTCCGCTTGTTCTTGGCGCAAATTTTGTTCTCGCTGTTGCTGGCGAATTTCCGTGAATTGTTGGCTCAATTCCTTGACAATTGCGGACTTATCCGCTAGCGATCGCTCGCATTTTTCCAAAATAATTTCAATTTCATTCAACCGATGAGTTAAAATATTAATCTCTTGGGACTTCTCTGGGACTGCGGTACCAAAATGGAGAGAAGAACGAGCGTTAACACTTCCTCCCGTCATCGCTCCGCTACTTTCTAATAATTCCCCGTCTAAGGTGACAATGCGAGCCTTCCCTAGATTTGCGCGTGCTTCTTCCAAGGTTTCAAAAACCACTGTCGTGCCAAAAACATAAGCAAACACGCGCTGATATTTAACATCGCAATCGATTAAATTAAAAGCAAAATCGATGAATCCCCTCGCCCGATCTAAAGGAGAAGATTGGGGAATTTTGGGCGTTCTAATTTTGTTTAAGGGTAAAAATGTCGCTCGTCCTGCTTTCTTCTGTTTGAGTAATTGAATGGCGATCGCAGCAACCGTATCATCCTCAACAACAATATTAGCCAATCTTCCTCCCGCCGCCGTTTCTAGGGCAAGTTTATAATGGGGTTCGACTCGTGCTAATTGTGCCACTAAACCGCAGACTCCCGGAATGTCAGCTTTGAGGATGACTTGGGATGCTTGAGTACCTTGAGCTTCTTGCTGTGCTTGGGCTTTCGCTTCTAACTTATCGAGTTTTCGCTGTTTCTCTCGCTGTTCGTTTAACAATCTTTTTTGGGTTTCTTCCGCAAGATTTCGTTCTTCTTCGGCGGTAGATAATTGTTGGGCAATCGCTCGAATTTCTGACTCCAATGATGTAGAATTAAAATTAGAGAAATTCTCGTGTTGTTCTGCCAATTCTGCTTCAACCGATCGCAAAACCCGAGTTTGTTCTTCCATCTTTTGTTCCAGTTGATTTTGTCGTTCTTGTAATTGCGCTCTTTCCGTGCGTTGCGGATCGATTAACTTTTGTAGAGAACCGATATGTTTGCTTAAAGCAGCTTGTTGTTGAACCCAAATTTCCGAAGCGGCGGCGAGTTCGTTGGCTTGTTCTTTATAGGCTGCTAAATTATTGCGATCGCGATCGCGTTCTTCGGCCAATTTCTCCATGGTTTCATTTTCCAAAACCGACTGTTCTTGACTGAGGCGATCGAACTCATCGCGAAACTGTTCGATTTCTCGCGTCGTGCGAGCGATGGTTTCTTCACTGTCTTTGAGCAGCGTTGTTAAATCTTGTTGGCGTTGTTGGAGTTGGCTGCGTTTGAGTTTTTGACTAGCTAATTGAGAAGAGATAGAAAGTTGTTCGTCTTCTCCCAATTCTTTCACCCGTGCATTGAGTTTCTTGAGATTTTCTGTCGCCTCGGCAATCTTTTCCACCAGTTTTTCTAACTTCTCTAACAATTTCACGAGTTCTGCATCTCCAGCAGCAATTTTCTCCTGAACTTCTCGTTCCTGTTGCTGCAAAGAACGCCAAAGTACGATCGCTTCCCATTGTTGCTTTTCTTGGATTTGCGCCTTGAGTTTTTTATACTTCTCTGCTTTAATGCGATCGCCAGCCAATTTTTCGAGGGATTTCGTTAATTCCTGCTGAATAATCTGACAGCGTTCCTCTTTTTCCTTCACTTCCTCTAACGTTGTTTTTACCCGTTCGATTTTGCGATCGAATTCCGCAACTCCCGCCAACTCATCAATAATTTGTCGGCGTTCCTTGGAATTCATGCTAATAATACTGGTGACATCCCCTTGCAGCACGATGTTATAGCCTTCCGGATAAATCCGCAGTCGTCGCAATTGTTCGTGCAAATCCCCCGCCGTAGAAGGTTCGCCATTGATAAAATAGTTCGAGGAGTAATTTCCCCCTTTAGTGACTCGCAAACGCCGCGTTATCGTCCAATCTTTTTGGGTAATAGGTAATGGGTCATTGGGAATGGGTAATGGGTCATTGGGAATAGAAGGATTTTTGCCATTTTCTGAGAACTTAGTCTCCTCAACGGGTGACTGGTGATTGTTGTCTGTTCCCTCGAAATCTGACAAATCGAAAGTCACGGAAACGCTAACTTCCGATGTCCCTTTTTGGTTAAGATGATTGTGATTGACGAGATCGGGAAGGCGTTCCGCTCGCATTCCCTTAGAACTGGCAAGACCCAAACAAAACAGCAGCGCATCGAGAATATTGGATTTTCCCGACCCGTTGGGGCCGGAAATCACCGTAAATCCTGTCAGTAATGGAACTTGCGTCGTCCCCCCAAATGACTTGAAATGAGACAGTTCGACGCTTTTAATATGAACCATTTATCAATTATCAATTATCAATTATCAATTATCAATGGGGAATTGATAATTGAAGGTCGATCTCGTATCAACGTACAGAAGTATCGATCGATTGTAGCAAGGATAGTCGGAAAATGTTACGATCGCGGCGAAAAAGTCAAGCGATTGCCCGAATTTTTCTGGCTATTGCTCGTTTTACCCTCAATCTGAGGAGGAAGGGGTGAGGGGGATGAGATATTTTGAGAGCGATCGCGAATCCTCGAAATCGCAAAGCAGTAATATCATAGTCGATATGGAGAATTTCCTCATTGATTATGGCAGTTCAAGAAGGTCGTTGGGATTGTCCGACTTGCGGAACGAGAGGGATTTTAGGGCGCTATCGAGAGTGTAACAATTGCGGCGCACCCCGTCCCCAAGGCGTTCGCTTTTATCTTCCCGAAAATGCGCCGAATGTCACCAACACGGAACAATTGGCGATCGCGAAGGCGGGTGCAGATTGGATCTGCGAGTATTGTGGTTCGAGTAACCGGGTCAAGGAAGAGAATTGCATCGAATGCGGTGCACCCAAGAGTCATATCAAACAAGCCGTTAAGGAATATAGTACGGAAAATGTGCCGCGCAATGCTCAAACGCCAACCATTTCCCCTCAAACTTCTTCCCCTCCCCCTTCTGTCGCGAGTCGGGGAAAAGGAAAAGGTCGGGGATATCAGTGGGTGTTGGGAACCATCGCGATCGTTGCTTCGGCGATCGTGGGTTTGACGATTTTTGTCTTTCAACCCATTACTGTTGAAGCGACGGTTTCGGGGTTGAGTTGGGAACGAAAAATTATCGTTGAAAGATTAACAACCGTGAGAGAATCAGATTGGTCAATTCCTGCGGGGGGTCGTCTTTTAAGTCAGCGAGAAGAGATTCGCCGTTATGAAAAGGTTCTCGATCGCTATGAAACTAAAACTCGCCAAGTCTCTGAGAAAGTGAAGACAGGAACCGAAACTTATACTTGCGGAAAACGAGATTTGGGAAATGGGTATTTTGAGGATAAAAAATGCACCCGCAGTGTTTACGAAACGAGGACGCGGACGGAAACTTATGAGGATCCCGTTTATCGAGACGAACCCGTTTACGAGACGAAATATACTTACGAAATCGATCGCTGGTTGCGCGATCGCACGGAATTTGCTTCCGGAGGAAACAAAAAACCTTATTGGCCGGAGTTTGTTTTAAAAAATAAGGAAAGAGCCGGAAAGCGATCGCAAATTTATAAGGTCTATTTTACCGGAGACAAGGGGAAAAATTACACGCTCGAACTCGATCCCGGTCTTTGGAGTACCTTCGATCGCGGCGAATCTCATATTCTCAAAGTCAATCGCTTGGGTGGGGTAAAATTAGCAGAGCAGAATTGATGTAATGACAAAAATAAAGTTAATGCCGGATTATTTTTCCCATCCTTTATGGGGATTGGATTCAGATAATATTGGCGATATCGATCCTAAAACATTGCCTTTAAGTTTAGACACAATCGCTAAGCTAGAAGCATGGGCAAAAACTTATAATAATATTTTAAATTGGGACGATCCTGCGACTTCTGGTTTTGCCAGTCTGGAGGAAGAGGAGGAATTTGAACGAGAGGGAGTCCGTTTGTGGTTGCAGCTAAAACGAGAATTACCGATAACTTATGAGGTGGTTTATTTTAGCGATCGCTTGCGTCGAGTGGTTCGCGATCCGCAAGAGTTAGAATTGGAAGATTGCCCCTACAATATCGAATACCTCTCCAGCAAAGCGGATTTGGGATAAGAAGTACGATCGCAATCCCAAGCTAAAAAAATAGGGTCAACCAAACAAATTGTCAACCCCTCAACAAATAAACCCGATAAAAATGAATTAATCTTGTTTTTCAACCCCTCCCATCCGAGCCGGGGGCCAAAAACGCACCGCAGCACGACCGATAATCTTTTCATGGGGGACTATACCCCAACAACGGCTATCATAACTATTGTTGCGATTGTCTCCTAAAACCAAATAAGACCCTTCAGGAATGGTAACGGGTTGTGCTAGATAAGGTTGATCCGATTGGAAACGACAGATATTGACCTCCGTTGAGTCCTGTCGGGCGATATAATCCTCTTCGAGAGGTTCGCCGTCGATGTAAACTTTCTTGTCCTTTAACTCGACGGTTTCCCCCGGTAAACCCACCACCCGTTTGATAAACGCATCGTGGAAGTTTTGACGCTCGAGGGCATCTGTGGGATTAAAGACAATAATATCGCCGCGCACGGGCTTGCGGAAACGATAGCTCATCTTTTCGATCATCAAGCGATCGTTCACCTCGAGGGTGGGTAACATTGACTCTGAAGGAATGTAACGCGCTTCAGCGACGAATTGACGAATGCCGATCGCCAGCACCGCACTCAGGGCGATCGTTTTAAGTGCTTCAGCCGAAGTACTTTGTAACCGAGACATAAGCTAATGAATAATCAGAGAATTACAACAAAAAATTAAGTGTTTGGCAACCAGAAAAATTTTAGGGGTTAGTTTCTCTATCATAGCCTGTAGGCTGTTTAATTTTAACCTGCCATGTTTTCCGACACCGATCGCTTAATCCGTCAGGCCAATATTCTCCTCCCCAACGGTCATTTTTTCCGGGGAGACGTGCAGATCCGTCAAGGAAAGATCGCCCGCATTGCCGAGGCGATCGCCCCAGACCCCGATATGATATCCTTGACGTGCAAGGATTGACCCTGTTTCCGGGGGTTTTTGTTGTTTGTTATTGGTTGTTTGTTATTGGCTGGTGAATTATCATGTTCGAGCGATTCATTATGGCAATTTTTCTGTTAACTGCTTTAGGGTGTCAGACGCTAGCGCAGTCCAGCGATCGCGTTCAATATAATTCTCTCGATCCGCAACAATTTCTTTCCTCCCATGATTTAGCGGACGATCCTCACCCTCGCGACGTTGCGATCGGGTTGTTTAAGGAATATACTCGGGAATCAGAAGGAAGACAATCCGAAACGATTTCGATTGAATATCCCACTGGAACTATGGCTGTTGTTACGGTTACGATCGTCGGTTTAGCTGATGATTCCGTGCGGGGCAGTCGCTATCGTTTAGAATTTGAATGGAATCGCGATCGCTGGCAATTAAACTGGGTCGGTTCTCAAGTTCAATGTCATTCGGGGAGAGGACACCAAAATTGGGGACGCGATCGCTGTTCTTAAATTGTACAATAGGATATAACCCTTGATACTTTATAAGTAATCATTTATCTATCTGCAAAATATGGCAATGCAAATTGTTTTGTGTCTGGAAATCGAAGGTTAATCAACGCGATCGCTGTTCTTAAATCCAACCCTATCATATAAGCAGTAACTATATGATATTGAGCACTGATAATTGTTCACGGATAACTGTTCACTGAAAAAGACGGAGAGGGAGGGATTCGAACCCTCGATGAAGTTTAACCCTCATAACTCCTTAGCAGGGAGCCGCTTTCAACCACTCAGCCACCTCTCCAAGGTCATATTCAACCAGTATAGCAAAAGTTTTCCATATTAACAAGTATTGCAACTTGCATAAATTTTCCTCGTCTCTTCAGAAGTAAAGATATAGAGAGCAACCCCATCTTACCAAAAAGGAGGTTAAAATTTATGTCTCAAGGGTCTCAGGGGATTCCTCATGGCGTTGAATGTCCCCAATGCAGTCGGCATACGGTAATTTCGTTAAATCAAAACCTCTGGAAGTGTCTCAATTGTGACTTTTCCAAGGATTTCTCGAAAAAGGAAGAAGAGGAAGATAAAAAAGAAGAAGACAATACAGGAGTATTTGTCACGATTGGGGGGGTCGTGATTACCGTCATCTGTTTGCTGAGTCTTTGACATTTCCCAAGTTTTCTCCTTTGAGGGTGCATTCCTCTTTCAACATAAGGTTATCTATTTTCTCTCCTTCTTTTATTTCCGCCGATTCAAAAATGAAACGCAACACGATCGCGCAAAACTCCTGACATACATACATTATGCCATTTCCTGCTTGCCTTTGGGGAAATGATGGTACAGACGGGCACGTCCCAACCCCGTCATTTGGGAAATCAGCGAGAGAGTCGTTCCCTCATAACCATAGGTGCGAAAGACTTTGATCGGTTTCCGAATAGCCTCATCTCTGGATGTTTGCATAATGTGGAGAGCATAAAAAACCGAGTTTCTGGCGATTAATCCTTGCGGACAAATTCCCATCTTGGTTGATGGGGAAGCGATCGGGGTGAGAATTTGAACGTCCGACGGTTGCCGATATTGCCGTTTTTCCTTACATTGCTTTAGCAGAGGATGGCAAGATCTCGTTAGAAGCGTATCCCCTCGCGTGGATCGAACGCGTGAAAGCCTTACCCGGTTTTGTCAGTATGATAGGAATTGATATCCCTCAACAAATAACCAACAACAAATAGCCAATAACCAATAACAAAACTTATGTCTCGAAAATTTACGGAAATTGCTTTTACTCCAGCCGTCAAAGCCTTTCAAGATCGTTATGGTTCTCGTGAAATGTATGCTCGCATGGAAGAAAGCGGCCCGGCAAATGATACAATTATCCCCAAACTCGAAACATTTATTAAAGCGCGAGATAGTTTTTATTTGGGAACGAGAAATGAAAATGGCTGGCCTTATATTCAGTTCCGAGGCGGGCTCGTTGGCTTCCTCAAAATCCTCGATGAAAAAACTTTAGGTTTTGCTGATTTTAGCGGCAATTGTCAATATTTAACCATTGGTAATTTATCCGTTGACGATCGCGTATTTCTATTTTTGATGGACTATGCCAATCGCCGTCGCTTAAAAATTTGGGGACGTGCTAAGGTTATTTTTGACGATCCGGAAATCATCGAACAATTAAAAATGCCAGATTATCATGCCGAGGTAAAACGCGGTTTTTTGATTACAGTCGAGGCATGGGACTGGAATTGTCCGCAACACATTCCCCAGAAATATTCAGAAGCAGAAGTTGCGGAAATGCTTGCTCCCTTACAAACTCGTATTGCCGAATTAGAAGCACGAGTGCAGGAATTAGAGAGTAATTAACCCAAGCTATACATTGCGATCTAACTATCCTCAATATCTTCAAGCTCACTCAGATCGATAAGAGTATAATCAATTTTTTCTTGTTCAGTCCTCCGGTTAATTCTCATACTTTTTTTGAGAGTTGCTCGGTGATATTTTCCGACAGAGAGATTATTATTCAGTTGGGTTAAAAGCTCTGGCTGAATAATGCCTCTATACTCTTCCTGAGAATCAATTTCTGTAATGATAAATTTTCTGGTATTTTCTTTGTCTCCTACTCCTCCTAAGTCAAGTTTTCCACGTATTCTTAGGATTTCTGGTTCTGCCAAATCTTCTTGTTTCATCCAAGCTAAAGACTCTATCAGTTTTTTGTAAGAAATCCGAGCTTCTCCACCAAAATCAGAATTGATAGATCCCCAATCAAGGTAGATATTAGCATCAAGAGAACTAAGTTTTTCAAACAAATCGATAAATCGTATGACCGATTTTTTATCTAATTCAATCAATATTTTCTTAAGTTCTTCTTTTTGTTTGTCATCTTGTTGTGCTTTTCTAATGAGTTCTAAGAGAATTCCAATAATTTCTATGGCTTTAGAAATATCACCAAGCTCTCGATCTTCTCCAAATAAATTAAGTTGCTTCACGTTTTCGCGCTGCCCTAATGCGAGTTGAATTCCGAAGGATCCTTGAAATGTCCCTAGAACAGACAATTCTAAATTTTTATCGATCTTTTGCGGGTTAAATGAATCAACAAATCCTTGCAGAGTTCTAAATACTCCGCCGATCTTTTCTGCATTAACTTCATTTTTATTATCATCAATATCGCTAATTTTTATTTCTATCACTTCTCTTTGAAGTTCATTCGCAAGAACTGAAGCTCTTTGCAAAGGTTTCACAATCTCTAGATAAGATCTATTTTCAACCTTTTCCAAAAGGATACAAACTTCCAAAAGTTTGTCATAATAATCGGAAAACTCTGGATTTAATGGTAAGAACATTTTATGTTCTTGCCATTCCCATAAAGCCCCAAAATCTTTTTTTTCTTTTCTTTTATTCCAGCCTTTCTCTTTCAGATAAGCTGAGAGTTTTTCGATAGATATTTTTTTAATAAGTTCCTTGTTATGTCTCATAATTCTCCTTGATACTTAGTTTTTTTTTGTTGTTCAAAAACTCTAACATTTGTAGATAAACTTCTGATTCTTCTAAGATTAATTGTTTGATTGACTCTGGAGTTAACAAATTTTCTTGTGGAATCTCAATTCTAACTTTTTCTGTATTATCCGTCTCGGGTTTTCCTTTTAAATCAATCCAGTATCCACATTTTCTAACTAAAGTTTTATCATTTAATATGTCCAGCCAATCATTCATATTTTCCGGGACATCAACAACGATTAGTATTTGCTTACTATATGACTTTCTTCCTACTAATTTATTATAATTTTTAGCTTTTAAGTCATATTTTATTTTGCCATCTTTGTTTACAACTAAGTTTGATGTACATTTCACTTGGACTTTAATCGTCACATCGTCAACGCCATTTTTTGCAAAACCCGGAGCAGTAATTCTAACATCAATACCTTCATTATCCATAACTCTCCCTGTAATTTCTGCTGCACATCCAGCAACGGAACAAACAAGTTGAATGTATCCATAACTAAACTCCTCTTTTTTTGTGTTTTCTGTCATCATTGTTGAGCTGCAAATCAAATCTTCTTTATTTTCAATCTTACTTTTGATAGATTGAACTATAACGATATTCTCTCTTTTTGTAAAGAAAGTGTAACTAAAATTTGCAGATTGAGGCTGTTCGCTCCATTCTCAAGTCGCAGTGACAGAGCCGATCGCAAGCGATCGCGAGTTCGGCATCCTACATATCCTCTCTCTATATAGTATATCCGTATTTCAAAAAAAGCAATATTTGTAAAACTAATGGTGTCGCAACCAAAATTATTGTTCCTTTTTCGAGCCAGAGAGGGCGAGAAGGTTATCTATTGGGCGGGATCTGAGCGAAAATGCAATAGAATATAGGTAGAGTGATATTCTAGCGAATGGCTAAACTTGATGATTGAGCGATCGCTTTCAACTCAATTTGATGGTCGGGAGCGATAATGCTGTTTGATGAGTTGACTAAATTGAGCTGCATCTACATCACTATAAACTTGTTCTGGCAGTTGTGCGTCGATCCGTTCCATTAATGCTTGAAATCCTGCGCCATCGCTGCGATGTTCTAGAACATATTGTTTCAGTTCTCGTAGAGTCATTGTTTGAAATTCAGCTTTCATCAATAAACCTCCAATTCCCATTGGGATAAACTTCAATATTCAATAAGTTGTTCTCAATATTTTACCGTCTCCCTCGTCCGGAAGAAGATTTACAAACCCGACAGAGTTCGATCGCCTTGCTTTGTAACGCCGCGATCGGGTTAGCGCCTCGTTTCAAACTGACCTCTAATTCGAGTAAAATCGGTAAGGTTTGCAGTAATTGTTGAGAATTCAAGGATTGAATTTCCTTGCGAATGAAATAGATGCGCTTGGGATTGCCAATTTCCGCCGCAGACGCGATCGCTTTTTCATCCTTCTCCCCGCTTTCCACCATCAGTTTCACCGTCAACCAAGTGCGAAACTGCCCCACCAAAGTCGCGACAATTCGCAAAGCGGGTTCGTTGCGATGGATTAAATCTGTCACCAACCCCAACGCTTTTGCCTCATTTCCCTCCCGAATTGCCGCCGCTAACTGCAAGCTATTCTGAGTATTGACAGCCACTAATCTCGAAACAACAGTTTCATCTAACGGTTGTTGGGTTTTCTCCCCATACAGGCGTAATTTGTCCAACTCATTCCATAACTGGCGCGTATTATTGCCCACGGATTCCGCCAAAAGTTCTATGCCCCGAGGGGTTAATTTGACCTCTTTTTCCCGGGCGAATTGACGCACTTTTTTAATAATCTCCTCCGTTTTCCAAGGGGGAATAAAAGAAAATTCGCGAATTTCAGCGTGTTTTTGCAGCAATTTTACCGACTTCGCCCGCTTGTCCAATTTTTTGCGCGTGGTTAATAATAACGTCGAAGTTTGGGGAACTTTGGGAAGCGTCCGTTGGAGTTCCTCAAACAACTTTTCCGAACAAGATTGCGTGACGATCGCCTCCTCGATCCAAACCAACCGTCCCCCCATCCCAAAAGGCGGAGTCATCGCTTGGTTGAGTCCTTCGATCGTCGTTTCCGGGCGATCGCCGCTAATGCGCTCAAAATTAAATTG
>JBFRWJ010000538.1:0-7273 GCA_051439525.1 Spirulina sp.
GCGCATGCCCTCGCGATAGTCTTTCAAGGGAGGCTGCTCGAAGGGGAACAGGAAGTGGGGGGCGATCGCGCGGTCTCGGGCGTTGGCTTTCTGTTTAGCCAGGGTTGCACCCCCGGGATCGATCCGACCGTCGGGAAGCGCCAAAAGAACCACCCGGGCTTGGAAGGATTCGATCGCGGCGATGGTTTCCCCATTGCAAATTCCCGTTTCTGCCAGGTGCTCTCGGGGGGTCAGGAGGTGACGGTTACAATTGAGCAGATATTGTACGGTTTTCACGTCTTCTCGGGCGTTCCGTCCGTCGCGACCCACAGATCCTCGCAAGGTCAGCAAATGGGGGGATGAGGTCGCCACAAAGGGGGTTTGCTTCTGGTTGACGCGATCGATCAAGGCATCGATCGCCAAAGGGCTAATCGTCCCACCGAGATCGAGGGTGTGTTTAAACCGCGCAAATGCAGCTTCCGTCTTTGTTCCGAGGATACCATCGGCTTTCCCGCAGTCAAAACCAATGGCATTCAGTGCTTGCTGCAATTCGCGAATGCAGGTTTCATCGGAGATGGACGATAATTTTTGTTCCCCCTCAATTTGCCGGAGTTTGGGAAACTCGATCGCCGGGTCGGTTTTGGCGCGAGCAAAAGCACACAGAACCTCATCATCGGTTTTAATGCCTAAATCTTTCATGGCACCCGGAGAGAGATCGAGAATGCGTCCGGTTTTGATGTGGGGACCCCAATCGATCGCTCGGACAATGACCGCGCGATCGTTGGTGGGGTTGACCACTAAAATCGGGCGATCGCGCCAAAATGCTTTATTCTTCCGTCCGTCTTGCCCGAAATAATTCCAGCGCATGGCACAGTAGCGATCGTCTTTCCCCAGTTTCCGCAAGCGTTCTCCTGTCAAAGCGCCAGTTTCTTCTTCTTTTACCCCCATATCTTCCGCACCGCCAAACCACGAGACTTTCCCGCGAATAAAGGGATACCCGTGGTAGTTTTCAATCGTCCCGTAGGATTCGGTCAACTGTTGACAGACGCTCTCTAAGGTGGGATTCTGCAAACCTTGATGGGGAATGACATAGTCTTCTCGTTCGATTCCCGTATAAACCGACTGCCAATCCAGTCCCGAGTCTGGTGCGGGACTCGTGGTAAATTGGGTTGCCGCCATCCAGCTCTTCATGGTGGCAAATGCCGTTTGGGCCGATCGCGTCAAAAATTGCAGCCATACCGCTTGTAAGGCTAAATTTCCGGTAATTCCGAGATGATGCAGAACGCGATGGATGGCAGCTTTTGTTTTCGGTCCGTAACACCCATCGACAGTACCGACTCCGGGTTCGTCGAACACTTCTTTGAGGGTTAATTGTAAGAATTCCACCGTTGCTTCCGAACTGGGATCGAAGCCCACTTCGCAACTATCATCAATATGAAAATGATCCCGGTGGGCATTGTCGTGATAGGAATAATCGATGACCCGTCCGAAATGTTTGCGCAGGATAGCTTCAATGCCGAGATAGAGCTTGCGGTTGCGACCTTCATAACCGTCGTGTAAGGTCACGAATTGAACGCGAGGCGCATTCCAAAATAAACCATCGAGATCGATCGCGCGTCCTTGCTGGTGCATTCCCGGTTTATCGATCCAAAGTCCTGCGGTGGTGACGATATTGGCTTTCCCGAAGGGGCAAACCCGCCATAATTCTTCAAAACATTGGTCGAGTTTGTGGCGAAACATCGGCGTTGCTTGGAAATTGTAAGGTTCGCCCCGAGTGCCGTAATCTGAATCCTTGATGCGATCGCTGTGGAGTTTTGCGCCGGCAATAGTGTTAAATGTCACGAAATTCATCCGATTGACCTCCTCTTTGCAGGTAATCTAGCCGACGAAGCGATCGCAAGAACTCTCAATTTTCAATTTTCCGATAGCAAGTCCCTTTGAGATGCACTCCCAGTGCTTGAGGCTTTTCGCCCCACGCGAGTTTGGCTTCCTCTATCGCGATCGTCTTGGTAAGTTAGATGGTTGTTTCTTGTGCTACTATTTTATTAAAACCGGACTGGAAACCAAAGATTTAAAAGACTTATTAATTGTAATGAATTGCAAGAATTTTCAACCTTTTTTCATGATTTCCAGCTTGCGTAAAGATAGGTTGAATTTTTCTGTAGTTTCTTTAATTTTTTTCAATTTATGTAAAGCTCTGCCGCTCCCGTAGGGTGTCGTTAGCGAAGCGTAACGCACCCATTGTTCTCCGAACTCTGCTCTACGAACTCTTGAGAATACGATATAAACCCAACAAACTTAAAATATTATATTGAATGCAATCGATCCGAACTTCAAAATCCGTCAAACTCTGATGAAAAGCCCCTAAAATTCGTTGGGGATCGGCAAAATAAAAGACCGATTCGGAGCAAAATTGAGTTTGGAGTTGAAAAGCGATTCCCAAGTGCAGCGTTGCTAAAAGTTGTTCGACGATCGCGGAATTTTGGGCATAAATTGCCAGATCGCAAGCCGAACAAAGTGCCGTCATCCGTCGTGCCGTCGCCAGCGATCGCGGGGGTTGATAGATCCCTCCCAACCAATCTAAATAGGGGGTTTGTAGATTTTGCCCTCGGGCGAGGCTTTCGGTACTCCTCATGATAAAATCATAGTATTCGGCATGATTGCGATCGCGAAAAAGTTGATTTAAACTCCACCACAACCACGGATCCGGAGCCATGGATTTCTTCGATTTTGAGGGCTTTTCCATGAGATAGCGAACGCCACTTTCCGCCGATTCCAGCCACGTTAAATCCCCCGTTATCCGAGCGATGCACAGCAGGGCAAAAGTGGCTTCTCCCGGATAAATGTCGGAGACAAAATCCTGTATTTTTCCGTCGGGATAGGATTGTTTGTGGGCGATAAATTCGCCATTTTCTTGTTGGAGGCTGCGGAGGCGTTTTCCCAATTCCAAAATCAAGGGAATATAGGGTTTGTCGTTCGTGAGTTCGGTGTATTTGCTCAACGCGATCGCTGCCAGCGCATTGCCTCCCAATTTGATCCACCCTTCTTCCACAATACAAGTCCCAACACCCGGTTCGGGACAGGGTTTCACGAATTGCAATAAATAAGAAATGCCATTGAGAACCGTTGCTAAAATCTCGGCATCTCCTGTTTCTTCATACAATTCTAAGAGCGCATAGATCGTTCCAGCATGATGAAGAATATTATATTTTTTGCCAATTTTTCCATTTTGAGGGTTATAATTATAGAGAAAATTCCCTTCAATGCCGATGGTCGTTTGCAGATAGCGTCCGGCTGCTCGGGCTGCATCGAGAAGCAACTCCGGCGTAATTTTTTGAGGATTTAAAACGCGATGTCCGCGATAGAGAGACACTAATTTTTGACCATTGCAAAAGAAACTGGTACTGCTAAAACGATAAAGCGTAACTTGGGGGGATTCTAATAACTGATGATAGGCGCGCAGGCGATCGGGATGGGATTCTAAATAAGCTATAATTTTTTTAGGCAGCAAGCGCTGTTCTCGATTAATTAAAGTTTGTGCGATTAATTCTTCCGGTAAAAAGGCAATTTGCGAGGCTTCGTCAAATGCCAAACCGTACAAGCTGCGATCGAGTTGTAAAGGGTGGCGAGAGTTACGCCGTTGCACGGAAATGGCTTCTTGAACGACATCAACTTTAAACCATTGCGGAGCCTCTTCAGGAAACAGAGATTGAATTTGTGCGACGGCATTCGCGATCGCTTCTTCAATTCCCCATCCCGTCCCCCAAACAATTTTAGCTGCCGTTTGCGCGTCGCTAGCAGAGAGAAAAACAATACGAGGAGAGCGATCGCTTTGCAACCCTTCCGGAAGGGTCAAATTTTCTTCTGCGGAATCTAAAATTGAGAGAATATATTGCGCGATCGCCGTTTGATCCTCAGCCGTTAAATAAAGCGAATTTTGCAAGCGATCGAACCAGATAGAATCCATGATTGTTTCATCCTTCATCTTTCATCCTTCCAGAAAGGTAGCCTCGGGGCGTAATTAACCAATTTTCATGCTGGTAGGTGCTGCAATTCCCAATAATAACCGTGGTTAGCATATCAATAGGAAATTGTAGCATTTGTTCGAGGGTGGTGAGTTGAATTTCTTCCTCGGGGCGATAGGCAGATTTAACCAAAGCAACGGGAGTATTGCCCTGACGATATTGTAGGAAGATTTGTTGCGCTTGGACGATTTGTTCTTGACGCTGGCGCGAGCGCGGGTTATACAGTGCCGTCACAAAATCCCCCATTGCCGCCCCTTGCAAGCGTTTGACAATAACATCCCACGGCGTTAACAGATCGCTTAAACTAATCGCACAAAAATCGTGCATTAAAGGCGAACCCACGCGAGAGGCGGCGGCTTGCAGGGCGGTAATCCCCGGAAACACTTGCACTTGCGGCGTTTTGCCATCCCATCCCCCTTGCTCGAGTGCTTCCATCACCAACCCTGCCATGCCGTAAATCCCACAATCTCCAGAAGAGACAACGGCGACAGTTAATCCCCATTGTGCCAGAGCGATCGCCCGTTGAGCGCGATCGCGTTCGCGGGTAATGGGAAAAGATTCGACAATTTGCCCCGGGCGTTGCAAGGGTGCAATTAAATCGAGATAGAGAGAATAGCCAATAATAACATCCGCTTCCGTCACGGCAGAACGAGCGGCATGGGTCATTTGTTCCAATGCCCCCGGGCCCGTCCCCACGAGAAAGAGTTTCCCCCTGCGTCCCGTATATTCGCTTTCCGAGACAGCAACCGCGATCGTCACCGCACCTTTGACCCCTTCCTCCTTATAAACCTGTTTCCTTACTAATAAACTTGATAATTGATAATTGGTAATTGGTAATTGGTAATTGGTAATTGATAATTGACAAGCGGCTTCGGCAACGCTAGGAGTCCCGACTTCGCGATGGACGACTGGGGAAGGGTTGGGGACATTGACCTGTTTTAATTCTTCTGCGGAAAAGGTATGGAGGGGAAGATCGCGATCGCGGCACAGTTCTAAAATGCCCACTTCATCGGCTTTAATATCAATC
Organism: Spirulina sp.; assembly: GCA_051439525.1. Classification (GTDB taxonomy): domain Bacteria; phylum Cyanobacteriota; class Cyanobacteriia; order Cyanobacteriales; family Spirulinaceae; genus CCY15215. The sequence continues at coordinate 5,032 of JBFRWJ010000538.1, forward strand.
GTTGCAATCCCCGCGATCGCCGCTTCTGCCAAATGGTTGCGTTGAAACACTTGTCGGATGCCGCGATCGATGAGGGCTTTCGGCGTCCCCCTTTCGCATCCGAGTCCCACCCACAACACCCGAGGATGCCATTGTACCTTGGGAAACTCCGACTCTGGCTCAAAAGTTCGTTGGGTAAACCCAATCCAAACTCGTCCTTTGGGAGTGGTTTCGTCCTGAAAATGAAAGGGATGGTTGGGGGGAAGAGCATTTTGCCAAAGAGTAGATCCCGCTTCTTGAATGACTTCGACGGGATATTGTTTCGCGATCGCAGCACTCACTCCCGTCCAATCTCCCCTGCCTTTTTTCCAGCCAAAAGGCAGTCCGAGAATATCGATTCCGGGTAGGTTTAAACTGGCAGAAACTCCGGTAATAATGGGGGTTGCACCGAGGAATTCGGCGACGAGTCGGGTTAAAGCATCGCCTCCTCCTTGATGTCCCCCGCACAAACTAATGACAAATTTGCCATTCTCATCTACAACTAAAATTGCCGGATCGGTGCTTTTATCGTGCAATAAGGGGGCAATTAAACGGGTAACGGCTCCCGTTGCCAAAACCAAAACAAAGGCTTGATAATCCCGCCAAATTGCCGCTAAATGTTCCTTTAAGCTCCCTTGATAGATTTGTACGTTCTCGAGATGTCCTAAACTCGGAGGAACGTAAAGAATTGTATTGCTGGCTTGACAAAAAGGTTGGAGGATGAGGACGGCATGAGGAGTCGTCGCGATCGCGGCCATGGATTGGTAAGATTCAAATAGCATCAATAATATCTTGAGAAAATGGGATAATGCGATGTTTGGGTTCTACGGCGTGAAGAATTATGCTCCTCCTCCAATTTAGTACGTCTCACTACTGTCGCAAAATCCGCTTGGCACTGGGATATAAAAAGATTGCCTATCAAGTTGAAAATTTGACCCCGGGGTTGCACGTTTTGAAACTCAAACCGCTTACGGGTTTAACGACAGTTCCGGTGTTGCTTCCCCAACAAGGGGGAGAACCCGAAGCGATCGCAGATTCAACGGCAATTTTTCAATATTTGGAAAAAATTTATCCCGAACCCGCTTTATACCCGACGAATCCGACACTCAAAAAACAGGCAGAATTACTAGAAGATTGGTTGGATGAGAGTATCGGCACGGCAACTCGTTTTGTTTATTATGACTATAGAGCGGGAGAAGGCCAAGCGATCGATCCCTCTTTATTTTCTCGCGTTTTGGTGAACGTGGTGCGCCGTCAATATGGCATTTCCCCCGGGGCGGTTAAATTGGCGCGATCGCGGTTGCAATTGGCGATACAGGTGTTATCCTCTTGGCAGCAGAGTCCAACTCTCGTCGGGGATACTCTCAGTATTGCCGATTTAGCGGCAGCAGCTTTACTCAGTCCCCTTGCTTTATTGCCCGAATATCGAGAAACTTATCCTTGGGTTTTCGATCGCATTCGCGAAATTCACCATCGCTGTAACGAACCTTTACCACCGGGACTTATCAATGAACAATGAACAATGAACAATGAACAATGATGAATAAATTGTTAAGTTTTGGTTTTGGGGTTGGAGCTGTTTTATTGGTGGGAATGCGGACGAGTTGGGCTTTACCGCCTCCGGAAGATATTCCCGAGGAAGTGTTGCGCAATGAGATTATTTTGGAAGCGCGATCGCCGATTGACGGAGAACCCCTCACGGCGGCAGAATATGCGGAACTCCAAGAAAAACTTTCCCAACCTCAAGCCTTTGTCGATCTGGATCCCAGCCTCGAACAACTTGTTTTCTTACTCCGCATTCGCACAATGATTAATACACTCATTCCTTTTGCGAATTTTTAAACTATTCTCAAACGTTCGCCAATTCGGAAAAATTGATAATTGTTCATTGATAATTGTTCATTAAAAATGGGTAGACAATCCAAACGCAAACGAATCAAACGAGAATCAGTTTCACAACCCAAACTCCCCGAAGCCAATTCTAATCCCGACGAATTCATTCACCAAATCGAACAACAAGGATACCGATTTGAGAACATCGATCGCTCTCCCGATATTCCCACGGATAAGGTCGATCCTCAAGTGTAAACACTTATCAACTATCAACTATCAACTATCAATTATCAACTATCAACTATCAATGAAGAATTGGTGGGACGAGACTTTTCCGCAAGGAAGACAAAAATTAACCATTACCGATGCGAATGAGACATCGGTACAGATC
>JBFRWJ010000539.1:0-4475 GCA_051439525.1 Spirulina sp.
GATATCCGGAAACAAAATTTTCCTAGAGAAGATAATAGCAATGGGTTTGACACTGGCGATCGCTAGTCCCCACAGCCAAGATTGTCTCTAATTGACGGAAATTTGCCCCAAAATAAAGGAAAAAAACGACCACAACACCAAACTATTAATTCCCCCGATCCAACGTGCCATTACTACCGGATCGTCAGAGAAACTCGCGATCGCGGCAAAACACCACATACTCAGTCCCCCTTGGGGAATGCCAATGGAACTCAAAATGCCGATCGCGGGAAGGGGAATTTCTCCGGTCGCAATTTTACGTGCTTGTTCAAATGTCCAAATTTCTTCATTTTTCCACTCCATATCCATCGCCCAAATTAGCCGGAGAATCGTGCCGAGAATCAGAAAGCTAATAATGATAAAGAATTGAATTTTGGAGGAGTTGAGTTTGTTTTTAAAGATTTGCATTTTGTGAGAACAAAAATACTGCTTTTCTCTTATGTTACTATATTCGTTGGGTAGAAGAGGTTAATTATTCGATCGTAAAAAAGCGTTTTCTTCCATTAAAAGTTATACAATACCGATTTAAAATATTGCGTCCTATGATTATAAAACCTTTTGTAGCTGGATCGGGACAAGCATAAATTTTTGTTTTGATCGGATGTTTGTGGGGAAATGCAATCGCAATCCGATAAGGAACAGTAATAATTTCTCTTTCTCCCACGCTAGAGATAAACTCATCACTTCTACCTAATTTTTTCAAATTCAATTCAGCAATCAAAGAAATTGGAACAAGAGTACAATCTGCTCCTGTATCGAGAATTCCATCACCCAAGTTAGAAAGTTGAGTATTGTTGGGATTAATCAGCTTTAATTTTATGATAGGTATAGGAGAATTATTAGAGATTTTTGTATAAGAATAATGAGTCATAATTTGAATCGTGAATTATAATTATTTCGATTTAAAACTTGTTCGATAAACATGGATTTACAACCATATTTTTGCTCTGCTAAATCGATTAATTTTTCTTCATCGAAATCGGCTTCTAAAACTTTTCCATCTTCAAAATATACATACATTCCTTGATATTTTTCCAAGAGTTCGGGTAGCATGCGATCGAATATTTCTCCTTGCTTCTCCATATATTTATAAGTTTCTATATCTCCGTAAAGACTGAGTTTTGTCTCAAATTTTTTTGTTTCTTGTTGGTGATAATACTCTTCCATTTTTTCATCAAATTGACGGCGATCTTCTTCCATCAATACTAACATTTCATCAAATTCTGGATCGTCTTTAAACATTCCCACAAATTGCATCCAAGGATTTTCTGAGGGTTCGCCGATATTTTTTGCAATTGCCTTGAGAACTGTTTTTTGTTCTTCCAGAGATAGTTGTTTTACTAAATCTATAATCTGTTCTATAGTTAAGTTAAGAACTGGCATCATCTTAAAGTCCTTTTACAAAATTTAATACTAAGATAATCTTGTTTTTTTTATGCGAGCAAATGACTTTGAAAGGAATAAAGAAACTCAATACTCATCATGATTTCTAACTTAAGTATTCTATTTTAGCATAGTTTTCTTTATTTTGTGTGCGATCGCGCGTCCATCCCAACTCGGAAAAACGACGATCGTTCCTTCCCATAAGTTAAAATTTTCTTAATAAATCTTAAAATAATGTAAAATTTAGAGACAGGCAGAAAAAGTCAAGGTAATGAGTCAGGCCGATCGCCCGTCCGATAACGAATATCCGCATCTTCCCAGGCCGGGGTCAATTCAACCCCACGGCATCTTATTGGCGATCGCAGCGTCTAATCAGATAATCCAGTACGTCAGTGCCAATACTCGAGATTTCCTCGGAATTGACCCTAACGACCTACTCGGACAACCGATCGCGAATTTCGTCAGCGAAAACCTCCTGCAACCCGTCGAGAATCAGCAAATTGGAGCGAGCATCTTTTCAACTCTATCTCTGCAAACGCCCCTCGGAGAGAAAGAATTTGACGCGATCGCCCATCGAACTGCTGACGCAATAATTGTTGAATTAGAACCCAAAAAACCAGAAAGACAAGGGAATTTGCCCGATTTTTCGACTTGGGTGCGAGAGAGTTTGGCCAATTTACAAAGAGCCTCAAACTTAACCGAATTCTGGACAGTTGCCGCCAAAGAAATCCGCAATATCACTCAATTCGATCGCGTCATGGTCTATCGATTCGATCGCCAAGGTGCAGGAGAAGTGGTCGCCGAAGAAAAACGCGAGACCCTCGCTCCTTCTTATTTGGGATTGCATTATCCCGCCACAGATATTCCCGAAGCCTCCCGAGAAATGTACTTGCAATCCCGCTTGCGATCGATTCCCCATGTGGGGACTTCTCCCGTAGAAATTATTGCCTTGGATAGTACGGAAGAGAATTCCCTCGATTTAGGATTTTCACTCTTGAGAAGTTCCGACTCCTGCGCCGTAGAATACCATCAAAATATGGGAGTCAAAGCCTTACTGGTGATTCCTCTGATCGAACGAGGAAAACTTTGGGGACTCATTTCCTGCCATCACCAAACGCCTAAATATTTACCCTACTCTCAAAGGGAAATCTGCGAATTGATGGGGCAATTCATCTCGTTAGAACTGGCGAATAAAATCCAAAAAGAGGAGTCGGATTATAAACTGGAATTGCGATCGCATCAGTCCCGACTCATTGAGTCCATCTCTCGGCAAAAGAACCTCAAAACGGCCTTGCTGGAGACGAATCCTCAGTTTTTAGCATTAGTTGGGGCGACGGGAATGGCAATTTATCTCAACGAAGAGATTGCGCTGATAGGCAATACCCCCAGTCAAGCAGAAATTTACCCCCTGATTGAATGGTTGGACGCACGGGGAAATGAGAATTTATTTCAGACGGATTCCTTAGCGCGAGATTATCCCCGAGGAGAAGCGATCGCGGATACTGCAAGCGGATTGCTCTTATTAAGAATTTCCCAAATTCGCCGCTATTATTTGCTCTGGTTTCGTCCGGAAGTCATTCAGACCGTCACTTGGGCAGGAGACCCGAAGGAATCCTTACAAGTTGCGCAAGATGGTAACATTACCCTTTGCCCGCGATCGTCTTTTGCACAATGGCAAGAGATCGCTCACTTTACCGCCAAACCGTGGTTGCAGAGTGAAATTGAGAGCGCGATGGAATTTAGAAACGCTCTCATCGGGTTAGTCCTCGATCGCGCTGACGAACTCACCCGACTCAATCAAGAATTAGAACGCAGCAACCGAGAATTAGCTTCTTTTGCTTTTGCGGCTTCCCACGACCTCAAAGAACCCCTGCGGGGCATTCATAACTACTCCATCTTTTTATTAGAAGATTATGCCGAGATCTTGGACGAAGTGGGAGTCGAGCGCTTGCAAACTTTGGTACGTTTGGCCCAAAGAATGGAATCCCTCCTTGATATTCTCCTCGATTACTCTCGTCTCGGTCAAAGCGAACTCAATATCGAAGAGATCGATCTCAATCCCCTCCTCGAGCAAGTTATCAAGGTTTTTCGAGCCAGCAACCCGGACAGTCTCGCGGATATTCGCCTGCCTCATCCTTTACCGTCAGTGCGCTGCGATCCCGTTCTCATCAATGAAGTGTTCGGCAATCTCATTACCAATGCTTTTAAATACAACAAGCAAGTCAACCCATGGGTTGAGATTGGTTGTTTGCAACCCGAGGAGGAACGGGAAAAACAGGGGAGTCACTTGCCCCGACAGGATGCAATGACCGTTATTCTCTACGTTCGGGATAACGGCATCGGCATTCGAGAACGCCATCGCGAGACCATTTTCCGGCTGTTTAAACGACTCCACGGTAAAAATAAATACGGGGGAGGAATGGGAGTCGGACTGGCGATCGTGAAAAAAATTATCGAGCGACATGGCGGCCAGATCTGGTGCGAGTCCACCTATGGAGAAGGCTCAACATTTTACTTTACCCTGACGCGATCGCAACCTTAAGAAAAAGTAAGTTTTGCTACATATCTTTATCAATCACCCGTAAGATACCGAAAAAATAAATTTCGTAAACTTTCTTTAAGATCTCGCATGACGGCAACTCTTGAGAAAATCTTACTGGTTGTGGAAGATAGCGATGAAGACTTCGTGGTATTACAGCGTTTTATGAAACGACTCGAGGTGCGAACCCCCGTTTATCGTTGTGTTGACGGAGATGAAGTCTTAGACTTTCTTTATCAAGAGGGAGATTATCGGGATGCACTGACAGCCCCGCGTCCCTCAGCCATTCTCCTCGATCTTAATTTACCGGGTCTGGACGGTCGCGAACTCCTCGAACAGCTCAAACAAGACGAGAGTTTGAAGGCTATTCCCATTATCATCTTTACCACCTCCTCAAACCCCGAGGATATCGAGTGGTGCTATCAACGAGGAGCCAATGGCTATTTAATCAAACCCGTAAATTCTCTCGAACTCCAGAAAACCGTTCAAGCGTTTGTCGAATATTGGTTGGAAA
>JBFRWJ010000540.1:0-3761 GCA_051439525.1 Spirulina sp.
GAACAAGCCGAAGTTGCCAAAGAACAAGCCGAAGTCGCCAACCAAGCCAAAAGTGACTTCCTCGCCAATATGAGCCATGAGTTGCGGACTCCCCTGAACGGGATTCTCGGCTATGCCCAAATCTTGCATCGCTCTCCGGAGATAGCCCCCAAAGAACAAGAAAAGATCGAGATTATTTATCAATGCGGCAACCATCTCCTCAATCTCATTAATGACGTGCTGGATCTCTCCAAAATCGAGGCACGCAAGCTCGAACTGAACCCCGTTCCCTTGCATTTGCCCGCCCTGCTTCAGAGTGTTGTGGAAATCTGCAAAATTAAAGCCGACCAGAAAGGGATAGACTTCATCTATCAGCCCAGTACCCGCTTGCCCGATGGGGTGGAAGCCGATGAAAAACGCCTGCGCCAAGTGCTGATCAATCTCTTGGGCAACGCCATTAAATTTACCGATTCGGGATCCGTGACCCTGCGCGCGGACGTGTTGAAGCAGACCGAAACCCATGTAAAATTGTTCTTTCAAGTCATCGATACGGGGGTGGGTATTGCCCCAGAGCATTTAACCAAACTGTTTGAGGCTTTCGAGCAGGTGGGCGATCGCCAAAAGCAATCCGCCGGCACGGGACTGGGGTTGGCGATCTCCCAGAAAATTGTCAAATTGATGGATAGCAAAATTGAAGTGAGCAGCCACTTGGGTGAGGGGAGCGAATTTTCCTTCTGGGTTTCCTTGCCGCTTGCGACAGACTGGGCGACCCAACAGTCCGGTTTGGCGGGAAGCGATCGCATCGTCGGCTACGAAGGCAAGCGACGCATCCTTCTCATTGTGGACGATCGCTGGGAAAATCGCGCCGTTCTCTCCGACTTACTCGCGCCCCTGGGTTTCCAAATCGTCGAAGCAGAAAATGGTCGCGAAGCTCTAGAAAAACTACGGGAGAGCCAGCCGGATTTAGTGGTGACCGACCTTGCCATGCCCGAGATGAATGGTTTTGAATTCATCAAAAACATCCGAAGCGCAGAAGACTTGCACCATCACAAAATTATTGTCTCTTCGGCCTCCGTCAGCGAAATGGATCGATACAAAGCGATCGATATCGGGGGGAATTGCTTTCTCAACAAACCCGTCGATGCTAGAGAGTTGTTGGCAGCAGTCTCGGAATGCTTGGATTTGCAATGGATTTATGAAAATCCGGCAAATCCCGATGCCGTCTCGGAGTCAACTCCAACGCCAGTCGTTTTACCCGCCCCATCAAGTCTCGCAACCTTATTGGAGTTGGCACGGCAAGATCGGGTCAAAGAGTTGTGCGAATCCTTGGAAGAACTGGCTCTCAACGATTCGACCCATCTCCCTTTTACCCAATCCTTACTCGACCTCGCCAATCAATTTGACACTGAGGAAATTGAGAATATCTTACAAAAGTATCTTATGGAAGGAGAAAGCCATGCACGACAAAGCTGAAATTTTAGCCGTTGACGATACACCGGCCAATTTGCGGGTAATCGCGGATACCTTATCGCCTGCGGGCTATATTGTGGCTGCTGTCACCAGTGGCGAGCGCGCTCTCAAGCGCTTGCACACCTATATTCCCGATCTCATCCTCTTGGACATTCAGATGCCAGGAATGGATGGGTTTGAGACCTGTCGGCAAATTAAGGAAAACCCCTATACTGCCAGCATTCCCATTATTTTTGTGACTGCTTTATCAGATGATGACAGCATTAGCAAAGGATTTGCCCTCGGAGCCGTAGATTATATTACCAAACCGTTTCGCGAAGCGGAAATCCTCGCTCGAGTGAAAACCCATTTACAGTTGCGAAACCTAACGGCAAACCTAGAGAAGCAAGTCGAGCAGCGCACTGCCGATTTAAGCCGCGCCCTGAAGGAATTGCAATCATCGCAAATGCAGTTGGTTCAACAGGAAAAAATGGCCACCTTGGGCAATCTCGTGGCTGGAGTCGCTCACGAAATCAACAATCCCCTCGGTTTCATCGGCGGCAATGTGGAGGCAGCGCAAGAACATTTGCAAGATTTACTCGACATTGTTTCTCTCTATCGAGAAAACACTTCTGTTCCTGACGCGATCGCCGAAGCGATCGCAGATATCGATCCGGAGTTTATTGCTGAAGATTTCCCCAAACTCATTGCATCCATGCAATCGGGATGCGATCGCATTCACAATATCAGCACATCCTTGCGAACTTTTTCCCGCATCGATACTGACAAGAAAACCGAATTTAATTTACACGAAGGTCTCGATAGCACCCTCTTAATCTTAAAATATCGCCTCAAAGCCAACGAAGACCGCCCGAAGATTGAAATTATTAAAAATTATGGCGAGCTTCCGGAAGTCAAATGCTATGCCGGACAAGTCAATCAAGTGTTTATGAACATATTGGCCAACGCGATCGATGCCTTAGAGGAAAATAATGCCGGAAAATCCTTTGACGAAATAAAAATTCATCCCAATCGCATTACGATTAATACGGAATTGAGCCAAGACAAAAAAAGTGTTATTGTCGGAATTACTGACAATGGCAAAGGCATGAGCGAGGAAGTACGAGGGCGCATCTTCGATCGGGGATTTACCACCAAAAGAGTGGGAAAAGGGACGGGTTTGGGCATGGCGATCGCTCACCAAATCGTCACGGAAAAACACGGCGGCGCGATCGCTTGTCATTCAGAATTCGGGAAAGGGACAGAATTTATAATTTCTTTACCTTTGGATGAGAATTGTGAATTTTGAACCCATTTGTTGAATTGAGAATTTTGACTTTAAACAACCTTCACGAGTTTTTCACGTTTCTTCTCTATATTGGAAACTGTTCGTCATTGGAAACTGTTCATCTCATCCCCAAGCGAGTTATGAGCGTACCGGAACTGAAAATCGCCAAATATCAAATTATCGAACTCATCCACGAAAGCGATCGCACTCTCGTTTATCGCGGACGGCGCAGGAATGACGGGAAACCTGTCGTCATCAAATTAATGCGCCATGAATATCCCTCTTTTCAGGAATTAGTGCAATTTCGCAATCAATACGCGATCGCCAAAAATCTAGACATTGCCGGAATTGTCAAAGCCTATGCCTTAGAGCGCTACGAGAACCGCTATGCTTTGATTCTGGAAGATATGGGGGGCATGGCTTTATCAGTCACCAGTCACCAGCGATGCTCTGAGCTTGCCGAAGAGTCACCAGTCACCAGTCACCAGTCACCAGTCACCAGGCAGTGCTTAAGCCGGAACCTGAGTCCGGCTTTAAGAAGCACTGCCCCGAAGGGTTACCGATCGACAGAGAATAATTATCAGTTACCCGTCACCAGTTATTCGATCGCTGAGTTTCTCAATATTGCGATTCAATTGGCGGAAATTCTCCACCAGTTGCACCAAAATCGCGTGATTCATAAAGATATTAAACCCGCAAATATTCTGATTCATCCCGAAACTCAACAAGTCAAGCTCATCGATTTCAGTATTTCGACCCTCCTGCCCAAAGAAACCCAAACCATTCAGACTCCCAACGTTTTAGAAGGTACCCTCGCCTACTTATCCCCCGAACAAACCGGACGGATGAATCGCGGAATTGACTATCGCAGCGATTTTTATTCCCTCGGCGTAACCTTTTACGAATTCTTAACCAGAAAACTCCCTTTTATCAGCGACGATCCTTTGGAACTGATTCACGCTCATATTGCCCAAACCCCTTTACCAGTCACCAGTCACCAGTCACCAGTCACCAGTCACCAGTTACCAGTCACCAGTTACCAGTC
>JBFRWJ010000541.1:0-43237 GCA_051439525.1 Spirulina sp.
TGGTTTGCTTTCTCCTCAATCGAGAAGGAAAACCCTCGCATTGTATGGGAGCGATCGCCGAACCCGAATTGAACGGCATATTCTGCGAGAAGACGCTCAATGTGCAGGACGTTTTAACAGTCGAGAATAAAGACTCGTTTTAGCAGGAGTGGGAGGCATAGCGAGTTTTTGACCCAATTTTTTAGCCCGTTGAATAATGCGATCGCCAAGTTGGTGCTTTTTCGGGTTAACGAGTCCGATCCATAAAACACCTACAGGTTTTGCACCCAACATCGTTGCCAAATTTTTTAATGAATCCATTGCCCCGCTTAAGAGTCTTCCCAACAAAGCAGGAGCCGCACTCGATGACACCAGAACTGCCTTTTTATTCTGTTGGGGATTTCTCAATTTTGGTGCCATTTGACCTTGCGGCCAATACCCATAACAAATACACCGTTCCAAAAACCGTTGAGTCAGGGCATTAATACTGCCAAAATTGACAGGGGCACCCAGTACCAAAGCATCTGCTTTGTCAATTTCTTCTAAAATCTCTTCCATCTCATCTTCGAGGACGCATTTCCCCCTTTTGATTCCCGGTTCTTGTACGCAGAGGCGACAATTGGTACAAAACTCAATCTGTCGATCTTGGAGATAAATCTTGTGGATCTCTGCCCCTTGATGCCCCGCTTCCGCGAGAATTTCCGTCACTGCCGAATCCACGATCCCGTTTTTGCGGTAACTGCCGACAATACCAACGATTTTTTGTTGTTGAGTCATCGTCTTTTCCTCCTTATCTCTGATATGGAGAGACAACAATTTTCTTCTATTATAACGCGATCGTCCAGACAACAAAAAGTTAAGTTATTTAATCAAATTTAACAGTCAATGATTCTACGGGGAGTTCGTTAAGTTGGGGGAGAGAATGCCCTCGCTTGCCTAAAATATCCCAAGCATAGGCTTTCTGAAGCATGACGCGATCGGCTGCCCTGCGTAGATTTTTCAGTTCCCTTCTTTCTTCAGCACTTATCGAACCCATTTGATTGTTTTCGAGTCACTCAAAATGCCGTTCTTGCTGAGATTGAAAAACTTGACTGCGAGCAATTTCTAATAACGCTTCGTCTGACGGAATATTTCGCCAAAACCGGGTAAAGTTTTTTCGAGGATGCTTGCGAGTGCGTCATAGGTAGTATCTCTGGGTGCAATGCCAGTTCCTCCATTAAAAATTAGCACTTCAATCTCGGGGCGATCGCATAATTCTCGTACTTGTTCTAAAATTTGTCCAAAGTCCAATCTTTAACGATCGCATAGGCTTCAATGCGATGGCCTTGCGCTTGCAGCAATTCTTGGATACACTGGCCGCTGCGATCGCTTTGAGGCGTGCGAGTATCGCTAGCAGTAATAACAGCACAACCCAGAGAACGAGAGTCGCGATCGGGATGAGGAAACATTGAGAAAGGATGAAAGATGAAGGATGAAGGATGAAGAAGGAAGTAACTCATATCCCCTTCTCTTTTCTCCTTCCCTCCTCCTCTCTACTTCTGAGTGCTGGTAAACCCTAACCCATTGGCTTCAGCATAGCGTTCCATAAACCGCATAAAACGATCCCATTCTTCAGACGAATTCATAATGACTACCGCTTCGACTCCAGCCGCTCTCCCATTTACAAACTTGGCTTTCACTTCTCGCGTGACGATTTCGCCTTCTTCATCAATGAGATAACATCCTGTAATATCTTCGTTATAGTCAGGAGCAAGAATTTTGGGATTTTCAAAATAAAATGTTGCCGTCCCACTATCTCCACTCTTGCCTCGCGTTACGCGCACGTCGGGTACCTCTTCTTCAGCAATGCCTCGAGAAAATTGAATTTGAGCAGTCATTCCGGTGTGTCCTTAACATTTCGCAATTTTTCTTTAATGAAGTATAGCCCATTACGCTCCCCTTTCCCAATGACCCATTCTCAATTCTCCATCGACCCTATGAACGCCAATCTCGAAGCGCTTCGCCAAACCTTACTGGAATTACTGGTACAATACGCTTATAAAGAAGGAGATTTCCTTCTCTCCTCCGGACAGAAGAGCAGTTATTATATAAACTGCAAACAAGTGAGTTTAAACGCAGAAGGAGCATTAGCGATTGGAAAACTTTTATTTTCTCAGCTTCCCAAAGGAACGGAGGCCGTGGCAGGATTAACATTAGGGGCAGATCCCATCGTAACTGCCGTTAGCGTTATCTCTGCGTTAGAAAATGCACCCATTCCCGCTCTGATTATTCGCAAAGAAGCAAAAGGACACGGGACAAAGGCTTATATTGAGGGTCCGAGTTTAACAGTTGAAGCCAAAGTTGTAGTCTTAGAAGATGTCGTCACCACGGGAAAATCGGCCATGCTAGCAGTACAACGCTTGCGAGAAGCAGGATATACTGTGGAATGGGTTCTGGCATTAGTCGATCGCGAACAAGGAGGACAACAATTATACGAGTCTGAAGGATTACAATTCACCGCTCTGTTTTCCATCCAAGACCTACAAAACAGTTACCCGTTACCCGTTATCGGCCAAGAAACCAACAACAAATAACCAATAACAAATTTGAATGATTAGTTACCTGAAAGGAAAAGCGATCGCATTAGTTAAGACTCTCAACAATCGCGTTACTTTAATTGTCGAAACCAACGGAATTGGTTACGAAATCCAAATTCCTTCCCGTTTGGCGCGACAACTTCCCATTGGGACAGAAGAGATGATACAAATTTTTACTCACCAACAAGTGCGAGAAGATAATATGATTTTATATGGATTTTCTTCCGCAGCCGAACGAGATTTATTTCGTCAACTCATTGGGGTAAGTGGAATTGGCGCGCAACTGGCGATCGCGTTAATCGATACTCTCGGATTAACGGATTTAGTGCAGGCAATCGTGACCGAAAATATTCGCACCCTGGCTAAAACTCCCGGTGTTGGCAAAAAAACCGCCGAACGAATTGCGTTAGAATTAAAAACAAAATTGGCACAATGGCGACAAGCGGCAGGAATTTCTCTTTCTACCTCTTCTGTCGGTCCTTCCGCAGAAATTCAAGAAGATGTAGAAATGACGCTCCTTGCATTAGGATATGAAAATGAGGAAATTCAACAAGCGCTGTCGGTTCTGAGTGCAGATGCGCAATTACTGAAAAATCCTTCTCCCGAAGAATGGATTAGAAGCGCGATCGCATGGTTAAGTCAGTGATAACAATTAAAAATCGAGTCAAAATTAAGGACTAAATTTACGAATTATTCACAAGCTGCAATGTTCAATAATGTTTTTGTTACCATTAAAAACCAGTTATTAATTTTATTAGTCGGAAGCACATCGATTCCTGTTTTGATTGTCGGACTTTACGGACTTTACGCTTCAACGAATGCTCTTGCAAAAGTTGCGATTCTGCAAGAACAAAATCGAGTAGCAGAACGGAAAGAAAAAGTAACAACATTTTTAGATGGGATTCAAAATGATGTTTTATTTTTAAGCAATGTTCCTCCCATTCAAGGGATAATTCGTGCTGAGGCAAATGAGGGAATCGATCCTCAGAATAATTCAACGTTGGAACAATGGGAAGGCCGTTTAAATAATATTTTTTCTTCCAAATTGAAGGCCAAGGTTTATTATTTAAGCCTTCGCTACATTGATGAAAGAGGGATGGAAATTGTTAGAGTAGACTCGGAGGATAATCAAGTTAATATTATTCCACGATCGCAATTACAAAATAAATTCGATCGCCCCTATTTCCGAGAGGCAATACAGTTATCCGAACGGGAAATTTATGCCAGTTCTGTCGATCTCAATCAAGAGCGAGGCGTTATTGAATATCCCTATAAATTAGTCATTCGCTATGCAACCCCAATTTTCGATTCTTCCGGAAATCGCCAAGGTTTAGTGATTGCTAATATCTCGGCTAAACGCTTAATTGATTTTCTGAGTAAGGAAAACAGAGGAGATCATTCAGAAGTTTTGGTCGTCAATCAAGATGGATTTTATGTCTATCACCCGAATTCCAATAAAGAATGGGGATTTGATTTAGAACGAGATGATAATCTGACTCAAGATTATCCCAAAGCAATCGCAGATAAAATTTTAAATCGCGATCGCGATTATATCGATCGCGGTAGCGACAAATTAATTAGTTTTGAGACAATAGTCCTCAATGAAGAAACAGGAGTCTCGTTAAAACTGATTTATCTCGTTCCCAAAGCGATTGTTTTTCAACCCGTCGCTAATTTTAAATGGGTTGCCAGTTTGGTTATTGTTTTCTCCCTCGCGATCGCCTTAGCGATCGGCGCAAGCAAAATCCAACAACTCAGCAATCTTATCAAAGCATTGAGCGATCGGGTTTTAACGGCATGCCAAGAAATTGTGACAACCATGGTCAAACAGGAAAAAATTGCAACAGAACAGTCACTTTCTACGAACCAAACCAAGACAACAATGGACGATCTGGGCATCGTTTCTCGCCAGTCGGAGTCCCAAGCAGAATCCTCTGTCATGTCTGCTCAAAAAGCATTGGATATGACAGAAAAGGGCAATCATTCGGTCGAAGAAAATATTTTAAAAATGTCTGAAGTTCTTAAAAAAGTAGACGAAATCTCCCAACAAATTACCAGCTTAAATCAACAAACGAATGAAATTGGCAAAATCTCTCAATTGGTATCCGAGATTGCCAATCAAACCAATCTTTTAGCCTTAAATGCCTCCGTAGAAGCCGTTCATGCGGGAGAATATGGGAAAGGTTTTTCCGTAGTTGCTGGAGAAATTCGGAAATTAGCCGACCAAAGTAAAGAATCTGCCGATCGCATTAATAATATTGTTGCCAATATTAACAAAGAAATTAACTTAACCGTTCGAGTTGTTCGAGACGGCAATCGCACGGTGGAAGAAGGAGTAAAAATTGCGCGATCGACGGATCTCGCCTTTAGCGAAGTCAAAACTGCCGTTAATGATGTTGTTTTCAACAATCAACAAATTGCCCTGAATGTTCGCCAACAAGTTGCCGCCATTCAAGTCGCGATCGATGCCGTTGATGCGATCGATCGCGGAGTCAGAGAAACAGCAACAGGAGTCAGCCAAACCCGACAAGAAACCGAAAAACTCAATCAAACCGCGATCGATCTCAAACAAATTGTTTAGTTATTGGTTATTGGTTATTGGTTATTGGTTGCTAACTGATAACTGTTCGCTGTTTACTGATAATATAGGGTTGGGCTCGAAACGTTAGTCATCGGTTAAGCCGTCGCCGATATCTCGCCGCAGGATGCTGCCACTGGGTCCGGTAATGGTGCGGGGCAGTTTTTGTGCGTTGAAGACTTCTAAAGTGGTCATATTGTAGGTGGTGTAGTTCGTCTCGACCCCCTCGATATCGACGATGGTTAAGGTTTTCTCGGGGGAGAGGGGACTGCCCAACCAACGTCGGGGCCCGTTTCCCAATGCGCCGCAGTTCAGCAATTGCAGTTTGCCGCGATAGGCGGGATAGTAAGCGTGGTGATGACCGCTAATATAAGTGTGAACGTTGTACTGTTCGAGGAGCGATCGCAGTCGATCGGAGTCGCTGAGAAAGTTGCCCCAGACTTCCCGTCCCACGGCAACGGCGTATAACGGTAAATGTCCGAGGACGATGCGGAGTCTGGCTTCTCGGGCGACGGGAGAGGAGAGGCTTTTTTCGGCCCAAGCAATTTGTTGGGGGTCGATCCGGGCTGTGCTGGCATCCCAAGAGAGATAAAAAATGCCGTTTTGCAGGAAACTGTAGTAGAAGGGAAAATCGCCGCGATCGACGAATTGGATGCCAATATCTCGGGCGGGATCGTTCCAATAGGCTGCCGCTACTTCTCGCTCTTTTTGATAGAGGAATTGGCCTTGGGGGCTTTTGGCGGCAGAAGCATCGTGATTGCCAATGGTAAAGCCGTAGGGGATTTTTGCTTGGCGGAGAGGGGCGGCAACGTAGCGATCGAAGGCTTCCCACATGGCTTTCATGCGTTCTTCCCGGAGACTGGACGATTGACCGGCGACCATATCCCCCCCACAAATGACAAGATCGGGTTGCCACGCGGGAATTAATTCGATGGCTCGCTTAACTTCCGTCCCGTAGTCGATAGAACCATAGCTCCCATTTAAGTCACTAATGACGGCAAGGCGCACGTCTCCTCGTTTCGGTGCGTACATTCCGGGAGGTGCGGGATAGGCATTGGAAATCGCGACGAGATCGAGGGAGGGAAAGAGGTCGGTCTGTAGTAATGATTCCACTTGGGGTGGTGCGGTCTCTTTACCAACGCATCCGGCGATGGTCAATCCACTCAGGAACAGGAATTGACGGCGATTGAGTTTCATAAGGTTGGGGCTAAATTCTCACGGGAATAGGGTAATGGGACAAGATTAAGAATATGATAAGTCATGCTCGAGTCTGCGATCGCGATCGCATCATCAATGTCTTTTGTTTACGAATCAGCTCTAACATTTCGGACATTTCCCCATGTACGTCCCCCACCCCGGCAAAATAGATGTCTTCTGCCATCATTATCAATTCCCAATTCAGAATTCAAAAACTGGTCATTTTTTAGATTTAATACGCGCCTTTTTTACTGAGAATGACGCTAAAGGTTTGGCAAATTAACTGGAGATCGTAGCCAATACACCACTTTTCTTGATAGTCCAGATCCATCTTCACGATATCTTCAAAATTTGTAACCGAGGACCGACCGTTGACCTGCCATTCTCCCGTTAAACCGGGCTTAACTTGCAAGCGCTGCCAATGGTAATTATTATACTTCACAACTTCGTCGGGAGTGGGAGGGCGAGTTCCCACTAAACTCATTTCTCCTTTCAGGACGTTCCAAAATTGCGGAAATTCGTCTAAACTAGTTTGACGTAAAAATTTGCCGACGGGGGTAATGCGAGGGTCATTTTTATTTTTGAAAATAAACCCGTTAGCTTGATTTTTGACGGTATGCTTGAGGCGATCGGCATCGGTAACCATTGAGCGAAATTTCCACAGGCGAAAGGTTTTACCGTTTAAACCGCAACGGACTTGACGGTAGAACAGCGGCCCGGGACTGGTCGAGTAGAGCGCGATCGCGATGGGAATGGCGATCGCGGCTGTTAAAACCAATCCCACCAACGCGCCGATAATATCGATTGCTCGTTTGATGGGATTGCGAACGGAAGAATGAATTTTGAATTGAGTTTTTGACTCCCTTAAGGCAGGATTAAGCATTTCTGAAACATAAGCCCTAGTCGATTGCAGGGGAGGAGTCAAATGGGGGGTAGTAATCACGGCAGTAGATACGGGGGTAGAGTTGAACTGAAGACATCTTTTACTTCAATGCTAATCGCTTTTTTTTGGAAATGCCTAGAGCAAAACAAAGAACTTTACCAAATCTTTAAATAAATTCACTTAATTTAGATAAGCAATGGTGACGCCGGACCCCCCTTCATTTTGCGGGGCGAGCTCGAAGCGATCGACTTGGGGATGGCGTTCTAAAAATTCGTGAACGCCTTGTCGCAAGCGCCCGGTTCCTTTCCCGTGAATTATCCATAAAACTCCGGCTCGCGTTGCCGCAGAAATGGCTTTTTCGATCTGGGATTCTGCCTGAAATACCCGACTTCCGCGAATATCGACACTATTTTGAGAAGTTCGCACCATTGCCACTTTCGGAGTCGAGACTTTTGACGTTTCTTTCTTTTTCTGTTCCCCCTGCCCCGTGCCCCGTTCTCTTTTTTCTTTTTTCTCCACTTTTTTCCCATCTAAAGATTCAATATCTGTAATCGGAACGCTCATTTTCATTAAACCAAAACGAACGTTTAATTCAGTGCCATTTTCATGAAGACTTAACACTTCGGCAGTTTGTCCGAGACGGGGAATGCGAACTTTTTCACCAACTTTGGGTTGGTAGCCGAGATCGGCATTGGGGGGCTCGAATTTCGGGGAATATTCCGCGTCAATTTGCCGGAGATTTTGCCGGGCTTTCTGAGCCTTTTGCATGGTTTGCTGTTGGCTCAATTCCCGCATGATTTTAGCGATTTCTTCTTGAGCTTTGGCGATCGCGTCGTTCACGGCTTTTTGTTGGGATAATTTGAGGGTTCTTTCCCGTTCTTGCAACGATTGCGCTTTTTGGGAAACTTCTTCATAAAATTTCTCGGCTTGTTGCAATAAATTTGCCGCTTCTTTGGCTTTGCTTTCTTGTTGTTTGCGCTGTTGTTCTAAGCCAACAATGGTTTGATTGATTTCTTGGGAAAAACCGCCGACGCGATCGCTGGCTTCGGCGATAATTGCTGTAGGTAAGCCCAATCGTCCGGCGATGGTGAGAGCATTGGAACGTCCGGGAATGCCCCACAGCAGGCGATAGGTGGGGGATAGGGTCACGTCGTCGAATTCCACCGAGGCATTTTCAAAGCGAGGGTCTTGGTATTTCAGGGCTTTCAGTTCGCCATAGTGAGTGCTGGCAATGGTGAGTCGGACGCGATCGCCAAGGTACTTTAACAGGGCGATGGCGAGGGCGCTGCCTTCGGCGGGATCGGTGCCGGCTCCAATTTCATCGAGGAGGATGAGGGATTGAGAATCCTCGGCGATCGCGTCTACAATGCGACCGATGCGGCGAATGTGACCGGAAAAGGTGGACAGACTTTGCTGCAAGGATTGTTCGTCGCCAATGTCGGCACAAACCCGGCTAAACCAAGGCAATTCTACCGGTTCTCGGGCGGGGACGAATAAGCCGGTTTTCGCCATGAGGGCGGCGAGACCGATGGTTTTTAACGTGACGGTTTTGCCTCCTGTATTGGAGCCGGTAATCGCAACGACGCGAATGTCCGGTCGAATTTGGACGTCGATGGGGGTGACGGGGTTGCCTTGTTCGTGTTTGTGCTGCCAAAGCAGGAGGGGATGGCGCAACTGGCGCAGGGCGATCGCTTCCCCCGGGTCGATAAAGCGAGGGGGGTTCGCTTCCAACCACAAACTATAGCGCGCTTTGGCGGTGGCGAGATCGAGGGTGGTGGCGATGGCGAGGAGGCGCTCTAAATCGTCTCGAACGGCGGCAATTTTCGCCGTTAAGCCCCTCAAAATGACTTCTTCTTCTGTTTTTTCCTGTCGTTGGGTTTGGCGCAGTCGATTGCCCGATTCGAGGATGGCGTGGGGTTCGATGTAGAGGGTGGAGCCGGTGCTGGAGGTGTCGTGGACGACCCCGGGGATGGCCTCTTTTTGGGGCGCTTTGACGGCGAGGACGTAGCGATCGCCTCTCTGGGTAATGGTGGGTTGTTGGATGGCTCCCCCCTGGCGTTGGATGATGCGTTGCAGGATACCGTAAATCTTATCGCGTAAGGATTTGAGCTTGTTGCGAATCTCCCCGAGTTTGCTGCTGGCGCGATCGGTGACTTGGCCGCGATCGTCGATGCAATGATGGATTTCTCGCTCTAGGTCGGGATAAGTGCGCACTTGAGAAACGAGATTTTGCAGGGTGGGGATGTCTTCGCGATTGTCGAGGACTCTGCGGATGCGGCGCATTCCGGCGAGGGTGGTGGCAATATCGAGGAGTTCTTCCCCGGAGAGGGTTCCCAATAATTCTACCCGTTCGAGGGCGTTGCCGATGTCTTTGATGCCCTCGAAGGAGAGTCCGTTGGTGAGGTCGTTATCTAATAAATATGCTTCTTTGGTTTGTGCGAGGAGGGTTAATGTTTCCTCGCGGGTTGCAGGAGGAGTGAGATGACGCGCCGCGATCGCCCCGAGTTTGGTGGCACTGAAGGTGCTGAGGTGTTGGCACAGGCGCGTCCATTCCAGGAGTTCTAGGGTTTCATCCATATTTTAAGGGGCGAGGGGGAGGATAAGCATTGACTTGTAATACAGATTGTAACCCAATATGGGGCAAGATTGGCAATCTCAATGACAGACCGCATTGTATAATCTCTACTTATGCTTTTGTGTTTGAGATTTTATGATTTCGATTCATCAACGATGCTTAACATTTCTTCATCCCTCAAATTCCTCCTCCTCAAGCCGCGAGTTTTCGTGGTTTGTATATCTGCACTACATCTGCTATTTTAAAAAGGGAAGATAAAGTGGCTTGCTTCGTGAAAATTTGCCAGTTTAACCCATTTGATAACGTTAGATTAAGGGTTTGCGCCGCTCCGTTTCTTTTTTATTCAACTCCTTCGCCAGCAAAGTTTCTATTGGAAAAAGTGAAGTTTTCTGAAGAAGGACTTGACAGATAGACGGTCTTGAAAGGATGGAAGAAAACTGATTTTCGAGAGGGATTTGCATGGTACTGCAGAACTCTATAAACAACTGCGTTCGGTATGAAAAGAGCGAGGGAACGAGTGCAACATTTAACCTGTTCAAAGCTATTCACCTTGAACTCGTATAGCATCATCCGTAAAGAAGATGGCTGTTGCCTGCAAAGCTCGAATCATGATGTTCCGAGCGCCGTTCCAATCTCTCGGTGCAGAGTATCCACACTTTGGACATTGAAACTGTTTCTTTCCACCAAGAGTTTCGTGGAGATGACCGCATTCGGGACAAGTCTTAGAAGTGTACGACTCATTGCCAAATATCACCAAAACATTTTCTCGCTTTGCCATTTGACAAAGATGCTCCTAAATTGTTAACCATTCATTTTGATTGCCATTGTAACTGTTCTCGCAAGCGCAATAAATAAATACGTGCCAGTTGATACACTTCTCGATATTGTTCCTCGTTATGTTCGGAAAAGCTGCGTCCCGTTGCTTCTTTGATGTAGGCAAAAACGGCAGAATGCAGGAATTGCTGGTTATTTTTAAAGGAAACTTCCTCTCCTTTGGTTTCAACGCGATCGATTTCTTCCTGTAATAAAGGGACGGGATAGGTTAATAAAAATGTCCCATTTTTGCCGTCGGGAACGAAACAACGCTGACGCAAGAGATCGTGAATTAAACTTCTAATTTGTCCGCCATAACGCCCTTGGGTTTCCAGTTTCGCTTTATCGGGACGCGCGATCGCATTGTGATTTTGCGGCACGTCAACATCCGTATTGCTTAATTCCGCTTCTAATCCTTTCAAAAATAACTGATAAGCAGAATCCGGCATCAGCGATCGCAATTTTACGCCATTGGCAACAATCTCGCCGTCTTCGTCTAAATTAAAGCCTTTTTGCTGCAAAATTTCCCGCTTTTTATATTCCGTATAAGACATGAGTTCGTCTCCGACCATAACTTGCCAATCGAGATTGACATGACTGAGAAAATGGGCATCGGGTAAGGACTGAGGCGTGCGTTCTCGCTTGATTTTTGCCCCCCGAGGAATGTCGTTCCACGTCGGCGCAATTTGGACGTGTTTCTCATCTAAAACTGCCTCCACTTGAATATTAAAGGTTCGCAAACTGCGAATTTTTTCTAAGTTTTCCGCGATCGCATCGACTTCCGTTTGCCAAGGTTGAGTGATGGGTGATGGGTGATGGGTGATGGGTAATTGGGAATCGGTATTTGGAGAGGAAGAAGGGGGAGAAGAGGAAATAAGAGATTCAGAATTATTCACAGATAATGGTTGAGGATTAACCGTTGCTTCGCTGTTATAGGTACTTTTAGATTCAGCGACGCTTGTCGAGGCTAATTCTTGCGTTAGATTGAATTTTGGCGGAGGAGTGGGTTGAGATTCTACCCATGTGGAAAGTTGTAGAATATCCCCCGATCGCAACGATGAAGTATCCGAGAGATTTAAAACCGTTTCTCCGGCTTCGTATTCGCTGACGAGGACGGGGTGGGGACGGGGTGGAGGAATATCTGTAATGGTATCGCTTTCCATCCCTTGAAAAAACTTCTCGAATAAAGGACGAATATCCAAACTTTCGTGAGTCACGACAACGCCCCAGTTGGGATGTTCCAAGCGAGGGAAGTATCCCGGGGATTCTCCCGGCACGCGACGGACGATCCGACCCCACTCTTGTTCCGCAGGCGAGAGACTCTTAAGGACGCACAAACAGCAACTCACCGAAGCCCAAGGATGATCGAACCCCACACCCACCATACCGCAATGCACTAAAACCCAGAAATCCCCGTTATAAAACCGTTGGATAATTTCTCCCGGACGACCGGCGAGATCGAAACCTTCGCGATCGCTGTGAATGCTGCCAATGCGACCTTTTAAGACCGGAAAATTTTTCTCCAATAATTCACTCACTCGATGAACGTGAGGAATATTTAAGGCTCGCACGATCGCGGCGTGAGGCTGTCCGGTTTGCTGACGTTTTGCCAGTAAAATTTCCACGGTTTTTTGCAATACCGGGAGAGAGAAATTATCGGCAAATAAAATCTTGCGAAACCAAAGGCGATCGCATTCAGCTTTATTAAAAAATTCTTCGGGAGTATAGGAAATTTCTTCCCCTTCTTCTTCAATTAAAAAGGCTTCGCTGGTGGCTTCTTGTAGAGTTACTTTTTTAATAGGAGGCGGGTCTAATTTCCACGCATCTTGTAAGGAAAACTCATAATCCGCAATCGGAGCATAATGCACGATCGCATCGTTATTGACATCCCAGTCCGAGACTTCCGCATAGCGAACGTAGGGCAGAGGTTGACTGTCCGAACGAAATTTAGAGCCGGTAAAATAGGTTAATAAAGCCTTGTCAAAATAGCCGGTAATCGTGCGATAAGAAGAAGCCGCTGCAAAATGTGCCTCATCCACAATTAAAATCCCCATGCTCTCCGGTTCGATATCGCCGCGATTGACTAAATTGACCACAAATTGTCGATTTCCGACTAAAATATCGGCGCAGTGCATGGCATAGGCATAACTGTTAAAATTGCTCGCATCCAGTCCCACAATGGTGGGCGGCGGCACTCCGGGGGGTAAAATATTTAAACGGTAAAGCCACCATTGTTGATAGTGGGGACGACCTTGGGGATCCGTCGGAAAATCCCGTAGAAAGCGATCGCGCAGGGTACAATTATCGGATAAAAATAAGGCTCTCTCTCCCGGCATCCACGGAGCGAGAATAAAGGGCGTTAATGCCTGAATTAAGGTTTTTCCCGTCCCCACTCCGGCTAAAATTAAAGCAGCCTGTCGGTGCAAGCCATCCATTTCCCCCCCCACGGCTTTTTGATAGAGCGCTAACAGGGCTTCCCGTTGATGGGGATACAGCCCCGTTTGACCGGACAAAACCCGAGAAAGTACCAATTCGTGATAGGTTTTAAAATAGTTCGCGATCGCCATGGTTTTCTTCCTCTTCTTGATTGCCTTTGCGACTGTTGCAAGCCTGACATAATGCCTGTCCGTTCCAAACTTGAGTTGCCCCTTGTTTGGAGTAAGGAAGGCGATGATCCGCAGCAAAATTATCTGGGGTGAGTTTGACGCCGCAGATTTGGCAGCAATAGCCAGCACGACGCAATAACAAGAGTTTTTGCGCTTTGGTAAAACACCGTCTCATGATTTCCCATCTGTATTGATTTTTTATTCTAGATAAAGTTGTAAAAAAAGTCAACTCAATCGAATTCGTTCCCCTCAGATAAAATGGGGATCGGTGAATAATAAGGCTTCGGCAGCAACAGCATCGAGAGGTTTAGAAAAGAAATCTCCCTGTCCGTAATCGCATTTAAGCTGTTGTAACTGGAGAAGTTGCCCTCGGTTTTCAACCCCTTCAGCAACCACGGTAATGCCTAAACTTCGTGCCAGTTCGATCGTGGTTTTGATAATCTTTAAACTTTCCGATTCGCGACCGAGTTCTTGGACGAAAGACTTGTCAATTTTCACCAAATTGAGAGGAAAGCGATGCAGTCGCCGTAAGGAAGAGTAGCCAATGCCAAAATCATCCAAACTCAACTGAACCCCCAATTTTCGCAATTGATGCAAGACGGCGATCGCATCTTCTTCGTTGGCCGTTAAACTACTTTCGGTAATTTCCAATTTCAAACAATGGCTGTCGAGTCCGGTGGCCTCGAGTACGGAACGAACTTGCGCGACCAATTCCGGCTGCAATAATTGAGAGGGAGAGAGATTGACGGCCACGACTAACGGTTCGCGATCGCCCAATTGCGTCTGCCAAGTTTGGAGTTGATAGCAGGCTTTATAGAGCACCCATTGTCCCAAAAGATCGATTAAACCCGTTTCTTCTGCGAGGGGAATAAATTCCGTCGGTGCCACCAAACCCCGCTTGGGGTGCTGCCAGCGTACCAAGGCTTCAAAGCCAAAAATTCGCCCCGTCTCCAGATTGATGATGGGTTGGTAGTGGAGGTGAAATTCCTGCTCCAATTGCGCCTCAATGCCCCCCAAGGCTTGACGGAAATCGCTTTCGAGCTGCCAGAGGGCGATGGCAGCCTGATGCAATTTTGGGTTAAAAATGGCATAGCGGGTCTTGCCTTGCAGTTTGGCTTGATACATGGCGATGCGAGCGTGTCCGAGCAATTGCTCTGGAGCGTTCCCGGATTCCTCCGATAAGGCAATGCCGATACTGATGCGACTGAAGGCCTGTTGCTGTTCTAATTCAAACGTGGCGTGCAAGCATTCGTCAATGGTCCGCGCTAAAAAAATCGCCATGGCGCGACTCGCGGGCTGGGGATAAAAAATGAGAAATTCATCTTGACCCCAACGTCCTAAAAGGCATTCTTGAAATAACGACCCGTTGAGGATCTCCTGCAAGCGATCGCCCACCGCCACCAGCAAGCGATCGCTCGCCCCCTGACCTTGGTAGGCACTCATATCCCCAAAGCGATCCAGATTGAGAGCTAAAAGGGCATAATTTCCCGGTTTCTGCCTGCGGGTTTGCTTCAATTGTCGCAAAAACTGCCGGTGTTCCGGCAACCCCGTGAGGGAGTCGTAGAGGGTGGCTCGCTCTACAACGGCGCGAATCTGCACCAGGCGTTGAAAAAGGGTAGCGACGACGGTAATGCCCAAGAGGGCGATCGGGGCGACGATCGGGAGGAGATACCCCCCGTAAAACCCCACCCCGCACAACAGTCCCCACCCCGCGATTGCGAACCCACCGATCTCGACTTGTCGGCGCATTCGGTAGGGCGCGAGCCAAAAACTGCTCAGCACGCCGATCGCCCCATAAATCGACCAAGCCCAGACTAAATTGGGGGGATGCAGGGAATACAGAAACTTGCCCCCGAGGAAATTATCGATGATTGCTGCGTGCAAGTAGACCCCACTGGCAGGGGGGTTCATATCGTAGGGCGTGGGGAGGGGATCGAAACCCGTTGCCGTTGTCCCCACCAAGACGATCTTATCGGTAAAGGCTTCCTCGGGGACTTTGCCTTGAATGGCATCGGCTAAGGAATATTCTGCCGCTTTCTTCCGGCTTCCGGGCCAATCGATCCAGAGGAGACCCTCGGAAGCGGGTAAGGACAAGTGCAAGGATTCTACCTCGGCGATCGCCAGTCCCAAACTGGGAAATCCTCGCACTTGCGGCGCGATCGCACTGCTCGGACTGGGCAAGTGCGGATCTCGATCCACGTGACCTTCCGCGATCGCAGCTTGTCGCAGCACGGGAGAAGAATGGATTAAGACACCGTTTCGATCCCACGCGACCGGCAGAATGACGGGAAGACTTTGTTCCATGGCCGCGGCAAAAATCTCGTCCTCTTGGGTGGCATCGTGCATCAATAGGTCAAAAATCGCCACTTTTGCCCGCGATCGCGCTAAAATTTCCAGTAATTTCGCATAGTGCGATCGCGACCAAGCCAGGGCTTCTAACTCTGCCAATGCCTTATCGTCAATCCCCACAATGGTAATGCGATCGTCCCAACTGCGAGATCCGCGCAGGTGAAATAATAAGGTATTCGCCCGTTGCTCCAAAGGTTCGATAAATCCGATCGCCTGCAATCCCCCCACCACCAATGCCGCAGCCATCCCGCCGAAAAAACGCTGCCACGTGGGAATCCCTAGCCCCTTTCTCCCATCTGAGTGATGTCGGGACTGCTTAAAAAATATTTGCCAATTCATAGAGGGATCGCATTTGAGACAAGAGAAAGCCAACTCGAACGAGAGTTAATAAGATTCTCCTATTCTGACACGCTTGTTGACGTTGTTCGAGGAAAAAGTTGTCTTTAACCCCAAACAAACTCGCCAATCCCCAATGCCAATACCTGTTGCCTGTTTTAACGACAACATTCACACTTTTGACAGAGGAAAAGTCTGAGTTCGGAGAAGCATATTCTCCTTGCTCCATTCCCACAATTAACTACACGAACAACACCGACAATTTTCGCCCTTGGGATTACAACACTGACAGCAGCGAGTTGTCGAAGTTGCGATTTCTAGGGGAGGGAAACAATTCGGACTGCCGAGAAACGAGACGACAATTAACATTGTCAACAATATTTTAGCTTTGATCGCCATGAGTACCCCAAAACAAAACCATCCTTGGTTGATTTGATTTTTATCTTTTTCCGATCTGACCGAGACAAGATCGAGTTGGGAAAAATCATTTTGAGAAATTTTTTTTATTTTTCTCCCGACAGAGATTATTTTACTCCCCAAATTTTAATCGTTCCATCCAGACTTCCACTGAAAATTTTTTGACCGTCTGGCGAGATTTCTACGGAAATTACGGAATCTAAATGGCCGTCCCAACTGTGTTGCAGTCGTTTGGTTTTCAAATCCCAAATTTTTAGGGTTTTATCCGTACCCCCACTGAAAATAGTGTGTTCGTCGGGACTGAGACACAGATCGTTAACTTCTCCCAAATGCCCGAAAAAGCGGTGTTTTAATTGTCCGCTCGCCCAATCCCAGACCCCAATAGTTTTATCGATACTGCAACTGAAGAGGGTTTGACCGTCGCCCCGCCAACAGAGTCCGCTAATGCGCTCTCTGTGGGCGAGAAAATACTGGCACAGTCGTCCGCTTGCCAAGTCCCAGACTTGAATCGTCCCGTCTCCATTCCCACTGGCGATGAATTGTCCCGTCACATCAATGGCGAGGGTATCGATAGAGTTGGCCTTTCCGGCGAGGGTTGCCAACGGTTGCCCGGTGGCAAGATTCCAAAGGTTGAGATGACAACCGATGCCACCGCTCACGATGGTTTTGCCATCGGGGGTGAGGGCAAGGGATTTGACAAAATTGGCGCGCCCGGTCATGGTGCGCAGGAGGCGACCGGTTTTTAAATGCCACAGATTAATCGTGCGATCGCGACTGCCACTGGCGATCGCGCTGCCATCCCCGAGGGCAACCACCGCCGAAACCCAATCGGAATGCCCGATTAAGCAATGCTTTTGCCGTCCCGTCACGGGATTCCAAACCCCGAGGGTTTTATCGCAACTGCTACTCGCTAAAGTCTCACCGTCTGGAGAGATGGCTAAATCTGTGACTTCTGCAAAGTGAGCTTGAATAGTGAAGAGACAACTGAAGAGTCGCCAAGGGTTATAATCTCGCAAAGCCAGTAAAACCTTTAAATCCGCACGATTTTCCTCCTTTAAATATTGGCGGAGCAAGCGATAAGCCAACCAACAGACCCGCTTGGAGGGATCTCTTAAAGCCGCGATCGCCAGCTCGATGCCACGAGAACCATATGTCCCGAAGTCTGCTAAGGCCGATAGCCTCTGTTCTTCGTCTTCGCTCTCAAATCGCCGTTTCAGCCCCTGCCAGCCCCCTAAAACCGCGCTACCTCGGGGGACGGCAGATTGTCCGCCGAGAATGGCATCATAGGGTTTGAGGGGTTGGCGATGTTCGTGCATGGCAGTCAATTCAAAATTCAAAATTCAAAATTCAAAAGTGAGAATTTTGGGATTACCAAACGGCTTGCGATCGCGCTTTGAGAACGTGTTGATAGGTTGCTTCGGTCAGGCTGGCCAATTTTGCCCAATGGAAGCGGGCGTATAAATCCTCATAAGCATTATCCACCAACCACTGGGAGTATCCCGGATTTTTCAGGACTTCGAGAATCCCCCAAGCGAGGGAATCGGGATTATTGGTTTGGGTGACGATCCCGGTTTGGGTATGGCGTACCACCTCGGGCAATCCCCCCGTATCGGAAACGACCACGGGAACCCGGGCGGCAAAACTTTCCAAGACCACAATACCAAACGGTTCGTACAAGCTGGGAAAAACGGCACAATCGGCAATGGTTTGGAAGCGATCGAGGTCGTCTTCGGACATGAAGCCGGTAAAGTAGCAATTGTCCCAAATTCCCGTATTCCAAGCCTGTTCTTTGAGGCGATCGGTATTGCCGCCGCCGATAACGACAAATTTCGCATGACCTCCCATTTCCCAAAGCACCTTGGGGGCGGCGGCGAGGAAGACGGAAACTCCTTTTTCGTAACTCATGCGCCCCAAATAGTACACAATTTTTTCCCGGTCTTCGGCAAAACGCCGACGAAAATGGAGGAGGTCGTCATGGCCGGCCCGTGCTTTTTTTTGGGAGCGAATGCCATTATAAACAATGTCGATTTTATCTGAGGGAGTGCCAAAGGCTCGACCGAGTTCGTCTTTCATATAACCCGTGCAAACGATAACCCGCCAAGACTCGTAAGTGAGATTATATTCTTTGCCGTGAATGTAGCGATGGGTATCGCTGTAGAGGCCGTTATAGCGACCGTATTCCGTGGCGTGAATCGTGGCGATCAAGGGCAATTTAAACGCATATTTGAGGGCGATCGCGGCATCGGCGACCAACCAATCGTGAGCGTGAATGAGATCGAACGGTCCTTTATCTCTTAAGAGTTTGCCGCCATAAGTCCCCATACTTTCATTCATATTGACGACCCAATGAAAAAAGTCATGGCCCGGGGCGACGGCGACGCGATGGAGATAAATCCCATCCACGACTTCATGATGAGGGGTCGAGCCAAATTCTACGGTAATCAGATGAATTTCGTGACCCAGCCCGACCAACTCTGGATACAATTCTGCAACATGACGGGCAATCCCTCCCACAATTCGCGGGGGAAACTCCCAAGCTAACACTAAAATCCTCATTGACGATCCAAATTGTATATTCCTGGTAGGATTCCGAGAACTCAATGAAATAACCCCATTCCCCATGGAAAACCAATGTTCCGAGGGGAAAATTGGCGATTTCTGAGAAAAAACGATATTTTCTCTTTCCCTTAGTTTAACGAACCATCATTGTTGCACATTGTTAAGCCTATAAACGCTCAACCCAGACAGAAAACCAAAATTGCGAGAACGATCGCGCCAATGCCATATTTTTTGATGACCCCAAAAAAGAGAATTCTGGATCTTTTTTGTGAGCATCAAAGGCGATTGGGATTTCTCATTGTTCATTGATAATTGTTCATTGTTCATTGATAATTGTTCATTGAAATGACGCGATCGCCGATAAACCCCACCAAGGGACGAAAAACCGGGATCAGGTCTTCCCGTCCGAGGGCTAAACTGGGAAAAGGGCGAGAGCCATAATCTTTGCCCATTTCCAAGGGAAAAGGAGAAGCGGGTTCGAGGTGGACGAAGGCTCCCCCCGCCCCTTGTACGATGGCCCAAACCGCCGCAATGTCCCAGATTTTCGGGGTGGCTTCCACCCCCCCGATAGATGCCCCGCAAGCCACGAGAGCGAGGTTGTAGCTGGCCACGCCGATGGAGCGAAATTTACAAGGAAAGGGATTTTTCAGCACGTCCAGACTGCGGGCGCAGAAGTTAAATAAATGATTAAAACTGGGATCGTCCGAGGTGGTGTGAATGGGCCGACCGTTGAGATAAGCCCCTTTGGGCATAATCAAACCAGTACGACCCGCCCAATAGCCGTAAAAGACTTGACGAATGGGGGGGAAATTGAGAAAGCCAAAAACGGGACTGCCGCGATAGAGCAAACCCAAGGACATGCCCCAGATGGGAATCCCTCGGGTAAAATTGGTGGTGCCGTCGATGGGATCGATGACCCAACACCAATCTCGATGGGGGAGAATGTGAGTAGTTTCTTCTGTGAGAACGCCATGATCGGGAAAGGCTCGGGCGATCGCGAGGCGAAGTTGGCGATCGCACCATCGATCGGATTCGGTCACCAAACTGCCATCGCTTTTGCGATCGGCCCTGACGCTGCCGAAATCCCGCAACAAGCGATCGCCGAGTTCTTCGGTGGTCGTTTTACAAAAATCTAAAACCCGATACCAAAATTCTGCCATCGATCGTTCCCCCAATTACCGATTACCCATTACCCATTATCCATCTAATTCGGCTTCCATAACTTGCGCGATCGCTTGTTTGGCATTTTCTTTAAATTCTCGAATGTTGACAGTTCTCAGAATCCAAATGGAAACTAACATCCCTACTGCTTGCAAGAGAAAAACACTACCATAGGCCAAAACTGAAGAGGTAAAGAAGAGTTTGCCCAAATTCAGCACCGTACCTCCAAGGAGAGTCGCCAAACCTCTTGCCATTGCTTGTGCCAGTCCCCAAGCCCCGATGAAGGTTCCCGCCGTTTCCGCAACTGTCAGATCGAGCATTAAACTCGTCGCACCGGCTGTAATGACTCCAGAGGATAATCCAAATAAAAAGAGACTCCCTTTCAGCAAAGATGGACTGCCGACAAATCCCGATAAAATAATGAATCCAAAAGCAATGGCGGCTCCGATACATCCTGCATTTGTGGTTTTTTTCTTACCCAAGCGAGAGACAAGAAACAAACCCGTGCCACTAATCCCTAAAAGCGTTCCCATCCCAAAAGGAACATTCAATTTTGTCGTCTCGGCAATACACATGCCAAAAACTTCACCCCCATAAGGTTCCATCACGGCATCTTGCATAAAAATGCTAATGGTCAGAATTAAAAGAAAACCAAAAAATAATCCCGTTTGACGACTGGAACGCAAGACGGCAATAGCCCGACCGAGAGTCATTTGCTCTTCTCGTTCCGCGATCGACGATCGCGATCCGTAACGAGAGTATTTGGTCTCGATGCCAAAGGTTGCCAGCAAGCACAATCCGAAGACGACTGCCGGCATAATGATGAAGACGGGATTAATTGTTGCTTGTAATTGTTGAATATTAGCGATTCTGCCACTTTGAGCGGGATTGTAGGAGAGAATGGCCGTACCGCAAATTTCGGGCTGTTCTAACAATCTAGAACTGACGATTGCCCCGACAACGATGCCGATCATGAGCATCGACCAAACAATACCCACCAACTGAGAACGATTGTCTTCATCAGAAACATCTACGAGTAAAGCGGCAAAAGGAGTGGAACTCGCACTTAAGGCAAAACCGTATAAGGCAAAAATCAAGGCGAGAACAGCCGACCAGAGATAGGTTGGCAGACTCCACCCGGTTGCCTGCAAACTGCCACCAATTTGCCATACCACTTGCAAGGCGATAAAAGAGAGCGTGGTAAAAGTCAGTGCCCCAAACCAAACATAACCCGTGCGATGCCATCCCAAGAATTTTTTGCCATCCGACAGTTGCCCGAACCACACCCGTGCGGGACTGACCAATTGGTGCATGGCGATCGCGCCCGCAGCAATCAGGGGTAATACTGTCAATTCGTCAATCATGATGCGATTGAGAACCCCCAAAGTGAGTAGGGACATGATTCCCAGACCCATTTGGAACAGTCCGAGGCGCAACATGGTCAACAGGTTGATTTTGGGCAAGGAAGGTTGGGGAGGTGGGGAGGATTGTAACTCTGATAAATCGGGAGTAGTCATCTTTGAGTAGAACAACAGTCAATATGGCGATCGCAAAAGTGCGATCGCACGGTTAAATTTTACAGTAAACCGTGTAGGACATTATTCCTAGTCCTTTCCCGCGATCGCTTCCATTCCCGCGATCGATTTTGCCACTTCTAGACAGTTCCTGCAAAACCTGAGATTGACTGACTTGACCTCAAACAAGTCAGAAACAAGTCAGAAACAAGTCAGTAAATCTTAGGTTTGAACTTAGTTGGCAATGGAGTCAAATAGATATAACCAACCCAGTTTAACGATCTAGGAACGGAGAGAAAATGAAAATGAATGCATCAAATGCCCCCAAACAAGGACAAAGCCATCTGTTTAAGATGATGCTTGTTGCTACTTTGCGTGTAATGTCAGTTGCCCCTGCGATGGCAGAGAGCTGGATCGGCTACATGAAGAGGAAGATTGAACGCAATTTTGGCTCTCAAGCCGCAGCCTGTGTGAAAGGATTTGGCTCTGGCGATCTCGGGTTGAGATTCAAGAATTTGCGATCGCGAAGCGCGTTTCCGTCAGGAAATTTGTAGAGTCGGATATCCTGCTGCCTTCATTTTCAACTCAATTTTTATCAACCCTTCCCAATTTGCAGAGATCGAGATTAGTCAATTTTTATCAACTTTTCTATATTTGCAATGGTAAATTTTTGGATCATACTAGAGGTATCAATACAAAGGAATGGCAGAAGACCCTCTCTTGACAACGACTGAACCGGGAATTGGAAGAATGGCTCGGCTCTGGATGAGAACCCACTTGGCTCTGTAATACTCGAACGCATATACATTTGTTCGGAATTGAAGTGGAAGCGCGGAATCTCGCGATCGTTCTCTTGCCATTTCACGGGAGATGAATCATGACTACTACCGCCAACCTACCCGCACTCACGGGAATCAATACCCTCAAAACTTTGAACAAAAGTTATATCCATAATTTGCACTCCAATTATACCGCGAAAATCCACACTTTGAGTAAAGCGTTTCGTTACCAAAACGAGAAATATTGCTACTGGAGCGATCCCCAATTCTCTTTATTTTATGGAAGTGCTTTGTACGAGCAGGCTTCGTCAGCGCAAAAACTGGCCCTCAATCACTTGTTCTGGACTTTATTTTACCAAATTACGGCCGATCGCGAACTGGAAATCACTCATTATAATTTAATTGCGGCGGGAACGCTGTTAGCAATGGGGGCAAAGTATAAAACTATCGCCAAACAACTGGAGCATGAAACGGAGCAAGAGCGGGTTCACATTCACGCTTTTTATCAAGTGGGTTATCAGACTGACAAATTACTATTAGGGCAACCTCAAGAATTTTTAAACGGCTTTCAAGGCAAAATTTCCAGCTCTATCCTACAATTTATCGCGCGAAACTGGGGGAGTTCGCCCTTTCTGATTTGTCATTTCTATGGTATCCGCTATCTTGCGAATCTTTTGTTAAAGAATTACGAACATACCATTTTCAAGCAGTACAAGCTCCGAGAAAAGCAAAGAGAACGCGTCTCCATTCCCAGTTGCATTTCTTACTATCATTTCTTAGATGAGGCATTTCATACGACAACTTATCTGTTTATCGGTCGAGATTTATATCGACAATTTTTATCATCCTCGGCTTATGAACAATGGGTTGCTAATTTAGCATTTTATCGCATCCAGCGTGAAAACTTTTCTAATCTTTCCGCAATTTTTGCCAATCGATTTATCAGCGATTGTACCCTCTTGCCTCATGTTTATCAACTGCTACAGAGTCCGCTCTTTCAATTCTCTCCCCAAGAAGCACTCCACTGGTTAGAACAATGCTTGTGTCAAGAGCATGAAGGATGGCACAGTAATTGGAAACTCCACCAAAATTTGCTCGAGGAGTGCCGTAATTTTACCTCCAAACTGGAGTATTTATGGCCGGTTAACCGAGAAATGCGCCTGATGAGTGCGGGAGGCTCTATTGCCAACGCGATCGCGCAAAACAAAAAAGCCTTCCAACAATTTTCCCAGTCGATTTAAACCTCCCCAAAATTACCCTCGATCGGAGTTCGCCGATGATGGCGAAGAATCTTCACGCTCAGCCGCGATGAGATCGCGATGAATCATGACTACTACCGCCAATCTACCAGTTCTAACGGGAGTCAATACTCTCAAAACTTTGAACAAAAGTTATGTCCATAATTTGCACTTCAATTATACCGAGAAAATTCAAAGTTTGAGTAAAGCGTTTCATTACCAAAACGAGAAATATTGCTACTGGAGCGATCCCAAATTCTCTTTATTTTATGGAAGCGCTTTGTACGAGCAGGCTTCGTCAGCGCAAAAACTGGCTCTCAATCACTTGTTCTGGACTTTGTTTTACAAAATCGCGGCCGATCGCGAAATTGAATTCACCCATTATAATTTAATTGCGGCTAGAACCTTGTTAGCCATGGGGACAAAGTATAAAACGATCGCCGAATACCTGAAGTATGAGAAGGAGCAAGAGCGGGTTCGCGTTCGCTCTTTTTACCAAGTTTTTTATGATACCCACAAATTGCTATTTCGCAAACCTCAAGGATTGTTCAATAGCTTTCAAGGCAAAACGCCAAGCTCTATCCTACAATTTATCGTGCGAAACTGGGTCGGCTCGCCATTTTTGACTTGTCATTTCTACGGTATCCGGTATCTTGCGAATCTTTTGTTAAAGAACTACGAATATACCATTGTCCAGCAGTACGATCGACGAGAAAAGCAAAGTGAATCTATCCCCATTGCCAGTTACATTTCTTACTATCACTTCTTAGATGAGGGACTTCATCCCACAACTTCCTTGTTTATTGGTCGAGATTTATATCGACAGTTTTTCTCTCCTTCAGCTTCCGAACAATGGGTTGCTAATTTAGCATTTTATCGCATCCAGCGCGAAAACTTTGCCAATCTTTCCGCAATTTTTGCCAACCGATTTATCAGCGATCGCACTCTCTTACCTCATGTTTATCAACTGTTACAGAGTCCGCTCTTTCAATTCTCTCCTCAAGAAACACTCCACTGGTTAGAACAATGCTTGTGTCAAGAACATGAAGGATGGCATAGCAATTGGAAACTCCACCAAAATTTGCTCGAGGAATGCCGTAATTTTACCTCCAAACTCAACTATTTATGGCCGGTTAACCGAGAAATGCGCTTGATGAGTGCGGGAGGCTCTATTGCCAACGCGATCGCGCAAAACAAAAAAGCCTTCCAACAATTTGCTCGCTCTGCTTGAATGACGATGAGGAATTCAATCGGTTAGAATTGGTAACGTTTAAGTTTTAACGATTGGCTGAAACAGCATGACGCAAGCAAAGAAAGCCCTGATCACGGGAATTACCGGTCAAGATGGTTCTTATTTAAGCGAACTCTTACTTGAAAAAGGTTATGAGGTTCATGGTATTATCCGGCGAACTTCCACATTTAATACAGATCGGATCGATCATATTTACGTCGATCCCCACAGTGAAGGAGCCCGATTTTTTCTCCACTACGGCGATCTGACAGATGGCACGACCCTACGGCGAGTGGTCGAACAGATCAAACCCGATGAAATTTACAATTTAGGCGCTCAATCTCACGTCCGGGTCAGTTTCGATTCGCCAGAATATACCGTGGATTCCGTAGCCATGGGAACGCTAAGATTGCTGGAAGCCGTGCGGGACTATCAACAGCGCACCGGTCACGAAGTCCGCTACTATCAAGCGGGATCCTCAGAAATGTTCGGGAAAGTCCAAGACGTTCCGCAAAAGGAAACGACTCCCTTTTATCCCCGTAGTCCTTACTCTTGTGCGAAAGTTTACGCCCATTGGCAAACGATTAATTATCGCGAATCCTACAATCTCTTTGCCTGTAATGGAATCTTGTTTAATCACGAAAGTCCGCGACGTGGCGAGACTTTTGTAACGCGAAAAATTACCCGTGCCGTCGCTCGGATCTTCGCCGGGCAACAAAAACACCTCTATTTAGGAAACTTGGACTCCAAGCGAGACTGGGGCTATGCCAAAGATTACGTGCAAGCGATGTGGCTGATGTTACAGCAAGAAGAGCCTGATGATTACGTGATCGCCATGAATGAAACCCACTCGATTCACGAGTTTCTCGACTTGGCATTTAACTATGTCAACTTGAACTGGAAAGATTACGTCAAATTTGACCCCCGCTATCTGCGCCCCGCAGAAGTAGATTTACTCATCGGCGATTGCAGCAAAGCGAAAGAAAAATTGGGTTGGCAACCTTCCGTTTCCTTTGAAGAATTGGTGTATTTAATGGTAGAGGCAGATTTAGCCGCCTTGGGACAGTCTTCCCCCAATAAAACCGATGCGATCGCGCAAAAATTATTGGAAGATAATGCCTACATCCGGCACAATAGGGGCAAGACTGTCGATTAAACCGAAAAATTGACAAGAGGGGAAAAATGTCATGTTAGATTTACGGGATAAGCGGATCGTCGTCACGGGCGGTGCGGGTTTTTTAGGCAAGCAAGCGATCGCCCAACTGCACCAAGCCGGAGCCAATCCAGAAAAAATATTCGTGCCGCGATCGCGAGATTTCGATCTCTGCACCCTAGAGGCGTGCCACCAAGTCGTACAAAACCAAGACATCGTGATTCACTTAGCAGCTCACGTGGGTGGAATCGGTTTAAATCGAGAAAAACCTGCCGAGCTGTTCTACGACAATTTAATGATGGGCGTGCAGTTAATTCACGAAGCCTACAAAGCCGGGGTAGAAAAATTTGTCTGCGTGGGAACCATCTGCGCCTATCCCAAATTTACCCCCGTCCCCTTCAAGGAAGACGACCTCTGGAATGGCTATCCCGAAGAAACCAACGCCCCTTATGGCATTGCGAAAAAAGCCCTCTTGGTTCAACTCGAATCCTATCGACAGCAGTACGGGTTTAATGGGGTGTATCTGCTTCCGGTGAATCTCTACGGGCCCGAAGATAATTTCGATCCCCGCAGTTCTCACGTTATCCCTGCGTTAATTCGCAAAGTGTACGAAGCACAACAAAAAGGAGAGAAAAAGTTACCCGTTTGGGGCGATGGTTCTCCCACCCGGGAATTTTTGTACTCCACCGATGCGGCCCGGGGAATTGTCATGGCAACGCAAAAATATAATGAATCCCTGCCGGTGAATTTGGGAACAAATCGGGAAATTTCCATTCGAGATCTAGTAGAACTCATTTGCCAATTAATGGCATTCGACGGCGAAATTATTTGGGAAACGGATAAGCCCAACGGTCAACCCCGACGGTGTTTGGATACGCAACGCGCCCGAGAAAAATTTGGCTTTGTTGCCGAAGTAAGCTTTGAAGAAGGCTTAAAAAACACCATCGAATGGTATCAAAAAAATGCTGAATAGTTATTGGTTATTGGTTATTGGTTATTGGTTATTGGTGAAGGCACGAGCAATTGCCAAACAACAAATAACCCAACCCTAACCCCTCCCAAGAGGGGAATAACAAACAACAAATAACAAATAACAAAATGGGCAGAGCAATCGTTTCTCGAATTATTTTTGTACTTTTCACAGGGCTGTGTACTACCGGATTTGTGTTTATCAATCCAACCCCGATGCTGGCCCAGTATTCACCTCAAAATCAACAAAATCAACAACTCAACGATCTCTTGCGTCAAGCGCGAGAGCTTGCCGATGCCGGCGATTACGATCGCGCGATCGCGGCTTACGAACGAGCGGCCAATTACGACCGCCGCAATGCCAAAATTTACTCGGGTATCGGCTATCTCTACAGCCTGCAAGGGCAATATCGAGAAGCCGCTCGCGCCTACGAACGAGCCTTGGCAATCGAGAGGAACAATCCCGATTTTCAATATGCTTACGCGCATTGTTTGGCGCAGATGGGAGACAATGGCAATGCCATCCGCGCCTACGAACGGGCAATCCAACTCGATCCTCGCAATGCTAAAAGTTACATGGGTTTGGGAGTCGTCCTCATGCGGGAGGGCAACCACGAGCGCGCTTTACAAATTTACGAGGATGTCGCCCGGGACAATCCCCAAGATGGAAGCGTTTACGGGGTGATGTCCACGGCACTCTTAGAACTCGATCGCCCCCGAGAAGCGATCGAACGCTTGCGACGTGCCGTACAGCGCTATCCCAATAACAGTCAATTGTGGTTGCAGTTAGGGATTTTTCTCGGGGGGCTGACAGAAAATCAAGATGCCGCGTTAATGGCCCTCGAACGCGCCGCTCGCTTGAATCCCGACGATCCCCGGGCTCAACTGCAACTGGGACAGATCTTCCAAGAACAAGGACAAGAAGAACGGGCGCGGGAGATGTTTAATA
This sequence comes from Spirulina sp., assembly GCA_051439525.1. Taxonomy (GTDB): domain Bacteria; phylum Cyanobacteriota; class Cyanobacteriia; order Cyanobacteriales; family Spirulinaceae; genus CCY15215. The sequence continues at coordinate 27,863 of JBFRWJ010000541.1, forward strand.
AAGCCTCTATCTCGGGTTACGATTCCTTCGAGATCCAAATGGCAATCGGGAAGATTTTTCTCGCACAAGAGTCTTATCTAACCGCGACGATTGCGTATCGTCGCGCCGTTCAACTCGCTCCCGATCGCCCCGAAGCCTTTTACCAACTCGGGGTGGTTCTCAAGACGAGAAACCGAACGGAAGAAGCGATCGAAGCGTGGAATCGCGCCCTCGGATTATATCGCCAGCAAGGCGATCGCGCGGGCATCCAAAAAATTCGAGCTTTGTTAGATGGGGAAACCCGATCGCGCGATCGGGTCTTTGAACCTTTTAATTAATCGAGCTATTATTCGGAGCAAACCAAATGCGATCGGGTTTATTTTTATTCTTCCTCTTCTCTGTTGTTTGGGTTGCTCCGGCTTCTGCGGCCAATCCCGAACATGTCGCTCGTTTATTAAGCACAAAATCTTGTCCGCGATGCAATCTCAAAGATGCTCAACTTTCCGGTGCTGAGTTAGCTGGAGCCGATTTACAAGATGCGAATTTAGAGGGTGCAGATTTAAGCGGTGCCAATTTACAAAGTGCCAATTTACGACGGGCAAAGTTAAACGGAGCGCGATTGGTTTTTGCCGATTTGGTGGGGGCTAATTTACGATTGGCATGGTTGAATCCTCTGGGAAAAAATGAAGAACGAAGGGTTGCAAATTTAGATAGTGCCAATTTACAAGGGGCAGATTTATCATTAGCACGATTGGAACAAGCCTTCTTAAATCGCGCCAATTTAAAAAATGTGAATTTAGCTTTTGCGCGATTGGTTGCCACGGATTTAAGGCAGGCAACCCTCGATCGCAGCTTCTTGGGCGGGGCTATTTTTGTGGGGGCGAATTTACAGCAAGCGAGTTTAAAAAGAACGGATGCGAGAGGGGCTATTTTTATCAGTGCCAATCTCGATCGCGCAACTTTAACCTTAAGCGATCTGAGAAATAGTAATTTTCAAAGTGCTATTTTACGTCGTGCTACGGCAAGAGCCGCTAATTTTGCCGGCGCAAACTTCGTAACGGCGCAACTCCAAGAGGCAAATTTCAAAGCGGCAGGGTTTGTTAAGGCAAATTTAACTTCAGCAAATCTGAGTCGGGGCATTTTTCAAGATGCCAGTTTTAATTGGGCAAATTTAGAAGCAGCGAACTTAGCAGAAGCCAATTTAACCCGGACTAAATTCGCGATCGCGGATTTAAACAATGCGAATTTGATCGGCGCAACGTTACATTCAGCTTATCTTTATGGAACGAATTTAGTTGCTAGCGACTTGAGCGGTGCGGATTTATCTTATGCTACGTTGAGAACGGCAAAATTAACCGATACAATTTTCATCGGCAGTACGTTAGAAAAAGCCGATTTAAGCCAAGCCGAGTTAGCAAATGCCAATCTCAATCATACCAATTTACGAGAGGCAAAATTAATTGATGCCAATTTAGAACGGGCTAATCTCAGCGATGCCAATTTACAACTTGCCGATCTCAGTGGTGCAGTCCTTTTAAATGCCGATTTAACCCGTGCCGATCTCACCGATACCATCTTCAAAGGCGCAACTTGGGTCAATGAACAATGAACAATGAACAATGAACAATTACCCAGTACCCATTACCTATTACCCATTACCCATTACCTATTACCTATTACCCATTACCCATTACCTATTGCCCATAAAATGAATACGCCAAGTCATTATGTTTTTAATTTAGCCCTAATGGGAACGGCTCTAGCACCGGAAGCAAAAGTTGCTATTACGATTGGCTCGATGCTTCCCGATGCCCCTATTTTTATCTTTTATTTTGTTGCTAAAGTGATTCAAAGATTGCCAGAACGCCAAATCTGGAGTGAAGCCTACTACGAACCCTTTTGGCATAATATTATCGCTTTTTCTCATTCTATCCCCGTTGCTGCGATCGCGATGACAATTTGCCTTTATTTTCGCTGGAAAATGGCAGCAATTCTCTGTGGGAGTATGATTCTTCATTCCTTACTCGATCTTCCTTTTCATCACGATGACGCGCACCGTCATTTTTTTCCCTTTAGCGATTATCGTTTCGTCAGTCCGATTTCCTATTGGGATCCCCGACATCATGGTACTTTTGTTGCTTTAGGAGAACTGTTATTAGTATTAATCGCAACACCGTTTGTCTTTAAAATGCTCGATACATCGATGGCAAAGGGAATTTTAATTGCGATTAATATCTTTTATATTCTTGGTTATTTGCTATTTTATGGTGGTTTATATTCTGGGTTTGTATCGGCTTTAGATTTTGTACGGCAGTTCCTTCGCGCTTCTCTATAATATTACCAAATCCCGAACAGCGAGGAATGGGTTAATATAGAATTGGAGAATTTTGAGAATATCGAACAATGCTGCTGAAAGATGCCATTTTAGCCAATGTGGAACAACTCCCGATCGCCTTACAAGAAGAGGTGCTGCACTACTCAGAATATTTGCTGAGTCGCCACCGGAACAAAAATTTCCCAGCCGGACAAGAAAAACGAGGAGGTTGGGGGATTATCAAAGGCAAAATGTGGATGGCAGATGATTTTGACGAACCCTTGGAAGAAATGAAAGAGTATATGTGAATTTAGGATGGCAATAGGATGTCCTTTTCCAGAACTTTTTACGTTTAGCGATCGCATTGGCATTACCCTCTTATCGATAATCCAATCGGATTTAGAATCTTATTTGAGTTTACCCCTTCACCATCGCGATCCCTTCGATCGCTTGATTATTACCCAAGCCATGAATCGATCGCTAACGGTTGTCAGTCGAGATGAAATATTTGCTGCTTATTCAGTACATCGCTTGTGGTTGTAAGCGTATTGCTCTAATTCTTCCAGCAAAGCGATCGCCTGCTCTCTGGTAACAGTGGGAAATCCGTCTAAAAAATCGTTAATCGATTCTCCAGCTTTGAGATAATCCCAAAAAGTCTGTACGGGAACTCGAGTGCCTGTAAAAACCGGAGTTCCACTCATAATTTCGGGAGATGTGCTAATGGTTGAGATAGTTTTTAGCATGAGTTCTACTTTTTACGCTATTCTCTTTCTTGATTTTTGAAAATGCGTTCGCTTCTGCGTTTTCCCCATAAGAATCTGGGGTGATTTTGCGATCGGGCATGGGTTTGAGGGGTGCTTGTATGGGAGCATATTGGCAGTGGCAGATCGCAATGAGATCGAATGCACCTCCGGGGCGATCGGCGGGATAGGTTTCCACACGCACGACTTCCCAATTTCCCGGACGATAGTGAGTGCTGGCAAGAGGAGCTTGGCGATCGCGGCATTCTTCTAAGCGGACAAATTCTAAGGGTCGATAACCGGGTTCTGGAAGGGGTCGATCGGAAGAATCCCAATGTTCGGCGAGAATGCGCGTTAAGGCTTGGGTATGTTGCAACTTGCGATCGCGCCACCCTTCCGCACTCGGCTCGGTTTGAAAAATGATATATTTTCGCATTAGCGCTCCTCTTTGCGTTCTTGTTCTTTGTACCAGTCTGGAAATTCTGTTTCCCCTTCAAATACACAGTCTACCTCAAGGATTTTATCATCGGTGATTTCGACTCGAATCAAGTTCCACTTGTATTTCTGTTGCATTTCTTCACATTTTTGCGGATCGGTTGCGCCATGTCGCGAAATATTTTCGTCAGGATCGTAGCGTAGTAGATTTTTATTGTCTGGCATTGCATAAGTTAGCTAAAAAAGGAGCTTAACAATTATCATTAAACTGCGTTCATTGTTCATTATATTTGTTCCTAGTGTTGACTTGTGTTGGGTGCATATGGCTTTCGCATATCCTCTATAAGTTTTTTTGCAAGAGAAATCCCGGATTCATCACGAGCGACAACCCATCGACCGTAACGTCTAGCTTGTGTTTTATCAGGTCCAACCCAATAGCCATACATACAATTCCCTTGTGCACTAATTGTTTGAACAAAGCACCCATGTGCATTTGCTCCAGATCTTTGAGATATCCAATGACCAATTATGTGAATATTGTTTTTGATTTCGCCATATGCAGTGTAATTGTATTCCTCGCTGCTATCAGCATTCTTGATTAGTAGTTGTCCTCGAAAGAAATCGAGACTGAAAGTTAGTGTTTCTGTAACCCAAGTCTCTGGTGGTTCATCAATACCTTGATAGTGTGACACCCAGTTTCCAAGGAGGTTGGAGGTAAGTTTGCGTAATCGCCACCATTCGGAAATAGTTGGGAGCAGCCATTTCATCTGCTCGTGTTAAAATATGGCAAATCGCGATCGCCGAGCCTCTTGTGCTTTATGAATTATCAAAATATCATTACCATCGAACCGGGGAAACGAAGCGGCAAACCTTGCATTCGAGGGATGCGAATTACTGTCTATGACATTTTAGAATATCTGGCGGGGGGGATGAGCGAACAAGAAATCTTAGAAGATTTTTCCGAACTGACGGCTAATGATATTAAAGCCTGTCTTGCTTTTGCTGCCGATCGCGAGAAAAAATTATTTGTTGCTGCCTTGTGAAACTCCTTTTAGACGAGAATTTATCCGATCGAATTATTCCTAAAATTTTAGATCTGTACCCCTATTCAACTCATGTCAAAAATTTAGGATTAACTAATACTGAAGATGCAATGATTTGGGAATATGCCAAAACTCATGATTTTGTCATTGTTTCTAAGGACTCTGATTTTCATCAACGCAGTCTTCTCTATGGTTCTCCTCCAAAATTTATCTATCTTCGTATTGGTAATAGTCCTACCGCTAAAATTATTCAAATTTTACAAGACAACTTTAATACGATTTTGCAATTTGGAAATAGTGAAGTAGAAAGTATGTTAGTATTAGGAAAGCTATAAAATATCAAAAAGATACAGTGATGTAGATTGAGTGAGTCCAAAACACACCACGACTCTCAGCGAAAAGTCAGCCGTCGCCGAAAAAGCCATCGATCGCATCAAAATAGAAGAATCCCTCAACTTGTCAAAACCACGATCGCCAGTAAAACCACAACCCCACTCCCCGACCATACTCGATCGCATTTTTTCCCTCTCTGCGTCTCTCTGTGCCGGGAGTGGTTCATCTTGTCAAAAAAAAGACAGCGCGACAAACGCTGTCCGAACAACCAACTTTAAATCTACCTTAACAGGATTCGATCGGAGGCGATCGCAAAATTGCTACGGGTTCTTCCTCAAGGGGAGGTGCGGGTTGCACCAAAGCTGGGACAAACCCCCGCAAATATCCCGTGAGTTGGGTTGTCGTGGCATCGTAAATTTGCGTAGCCACTTTGGGATATAAGCCGATGCCGACGATCGGCACCAACAGGGAAGCAATGATAAACACTTCTCGCGGTTCCGCATCGATGAGTGCCTGATGTTCCGCCAACTCCTTATTTTCCTTGCCGTAGAAAATTTCTCGCAACATGGAGAGGAGGTAAATGGGGGTCAGAATCACCCCAACGGCAGCCAGAATCACCACAATAACGCGGAAAGTCGTGCTATAGGCATCGCTAGTAGCAAAGCCGACAAAGACCATTAATTCCGCCACAAAACCGCTCATTCCGGGCAAGGCTAAAGAAGCGAGAGAGCAAGCCGTCCACATGGCAAAGACCTTGCGCATTTTCTGCCCCACGCCCCCCATTTCATCCAGCATGAGAGTATGAGTGCGATCATAGGTACAGCCTACCATAAAGAAGAGACTCGCCCCGATCAAGCCGTGGGAAATCATTTGCAGTACCGCCCCACTCAACCCCAAGGAGGTAAAAGAAGCAATCCCAATGAGGACGAAACCCATGTGAGAAATGGAAGAATAGGCGATTTTCCGCTTGAGATTGCGTTGGGCAAAAGAAGTCAGCGCCGCATAGATAATATTGACGATGCCGAGAATAACTAGAATGGGTGCAAAAGTGACGTGAGCATCCGGCAGCATCCCGACATTCATGCGAATGAGAGCGTAACCCCCCATTTTTAAGAGGATGCCTGCCAGTAACATGTGCGCTGGAGCCGTAGCTTCTCCGTGGGCATCCGGCAACCATGTATGCAAAGGGAAAATGGGCAGTTTCACCCCGTAGGCGATGAGCAAACCCCCATAGAGCAAGAGTTGCAGCGTCATGGGGTAATTTTTAGCCGCGATCGCGCTCATATCAAAGGTGACGGTATCCCCATAAAAGGCCATGGTCAGGGCTGCCACCAAGATAAACAAGGAACCCCCCGCCGTGTAAAGGATGAATTTCGTGGCGGCATAGAGGCGCTTTTTCCCCCCCCAAATGGAAAGAATCAGATAAACCGGAACCAATTCCAACTCCCAAACAAGGAAGAAAAGCAACATATCTTGGACGGCAAAAACGGCAATTTGCCCGCCGTACATGGCCAGCATCAAGAAGTAGAATAATTTGGGTTTCAAGGTTACCGGCCAGGCGGCCAAAATGGCAAGGGTGGTAATAAAACCCGTGAGAATAATCAGAGGCATGGCCAAACCATCCGCCCCTACTGACCACTTCAAATCGATTTGCGGCACCCAAGTGTATTGTTCCACCAATTGCAACTCGGGATTGGCAAAATCGTAGCCGATATAAAATGCCGCAACAATGGCAACAAAGTCAATGAGTCCGACAATCAGGGCGTACCATCGCACCGTTTTGCCATCCTTATCGGGAATGAACGGAATAAAAAATCCGGCAACAATGGGAAACAAAATAATGGCAGTCAGCCAAGGAAAATGATCCATTTTGGTTATTGGTTATTGGTTATTGGTTACTGGTTATTGGTTATTGGTTACTGGTTACTGGTTATTGGTTACTGGTTATTCTTCTATCTGTCGAACAACAAACAACGAACAACAAACAACAAATAACAAACAACAAACAACAAATAACAAATAACAAACAACAAATAACAATTACGCAATGCTAGAGATGACAACAAATCCTAAGACGGCGGCGAAAATAATCAGAGCGTAGAATTGGGCGCGACCGTTTTCTAAGTATTTCAACCCCTGTCCTGCGATCACGGTAACTAGCCCTGTGAAATTAACCGCCCCATCGACGACGCGGTAGTCAATTTCCAACATTTGCCGTGCTAAACGTCGGGAGTTGATGACAAAGACTTTCTCGTAAATGTCATCCAAGTACCATTTGTTGAGGGAGAAATTGTAGAGGGGTTTGATGGACTCCGCGATCGCGCCGGCATCGATTTTCTTTTGCAAGTACATCAGAGACGCGATCGTAATGCCGATCAGTCCGATACCCACGGAAGATCCCCCCATGATCAGGAATTCGCTCCAATCAAACTCGACCACTTCGTGCAGCACCTCTCCCGGGGCATGAACCAACCATTCAAAATCATTGTGCCAAGGACGACCGAGCCAACCAATGGCAAAGGAAGGAATTGCCAGCATGACTAGGGGGAAGGTCATGGTCCAAGGGGACTCGTGGGGTTCGCTGCTATGGTGGTGATGGTCGTCGTGATTTAATTCGTGGGGATCCATTGCACCGGGGGCAAAGGCAGGTTCTAATTCTTCGGCTTCTACTACGAACTCGGCTTTCAGTTGTTGGCGAATGTTGTTATCATTGCCCCGGAATCCCCCTTCAAAGGTCATAAAATACATCCGGAACATGTAAAAGGCGGTAATGCCTGCCGTCAGCCAACCCACCAACCAGAGAGCGGGGTTAGCTTGAAACGCCAAACCGAGGATCTCATCTTTCGACCAGAAACCCGCAAAGGGAGGAATGCCGCAAATGGCTAAATTTCCCACTAAAAATGTGGCGGCGGTGATGGGCATATATTTTCGCAGTCCGCCCATCAAGCGCATATCCTGCGCCAAAATCGGATCGTGACCGACTACTGCTTCCATGCCGTGAATGACGGAGCCGGAGCAGAGGAAGAGCATGGCTTTAAAATAGGCGTGGGTCATCAGGTGGAAGAGTCCGGCGCTATAGGCACCGCTTCCCATGGCCATGACCATATAGCCCAATTGGGAGATTGTGGAGTAGGCCAGCCCCTTTTTGATGTCATTTTGGGTAATGGCGATGGATGCCCCCAGAAACGCCGTAAATGCCCCCGTCCACGCGATAACGTTCATCGCTGCGGGGATTTGGTCGAAAACGGGATACATCCGCGCAATCAGGAATACTCCCGCCGCTACCATCGTCGCCGCGTGAATCAGGGCAGAAATGGGGGTAGGACCTTCCATCGCGTCGGGAAGCCAAACGTGGAGAGGGAATTGGGCGGATTTGGCTACGGGTCCGAGGAAGACCAAAACGGCGAAGAGGGCGGCCATTCCCCCCGCTAATGCCCCAGAGGAGACGAGATCGTGCAGGCGTTCTCCCATCACCTCAAACTCAAAACTGCCCGTCGCCCAGTACAATCCCAACATGCCCAAGAGTAGCCCGAAGTCGCCGACGCGGTTGACCACGAAGGCTTTTTGACAGGCATTAGCAGCAGCCTTGCGATCGTACCAGAAGCCGACGAGCAGATAGGAACACATCCCGACCAGTTCCCAGAAAATGTAAACTTGGACGAGGTTGGGACTAATCACTAAGCCCAACATGGAAGCGCTAAAGATACTCAGATAGGCGTAAAAGCGTACATAACCCGGATCGTGCGCCATATAGCCGTCGGTGTAAACCATGACGAGGAAGGCGACGGTGGTGACGATAACGAGCATGACGGCAGTCAGGGGATCGATGACATAACCCATCGAGAGGTGAAAGGTTCCGGCTGCTGCCCAGTCAAAGGTTCGCGTATAAGTTTCGTGTCCTTGAATTTGACTCCAAAGCAGAGCAAAGGAGTGCGCCATCGCCACCCCGAGGAGGGTGATGATGACGGCAGCGTTAATTTGTCTGAGTTGATTGGTCGCTTTGTTGACGGAGATCAGCCCAATGCCTACCAATGCTGCACCGAGCAAGGGCAGGAGGGCGATCGTCCAAGCGTAATCGTAAAGGAAGGGTTCCATCGCGTAATGTGCTTGTTTTCGTTTTGTCGTCTTGTTCTGAAGATACCGCTAACAATTCTGACACAAGCCGTTCTTCAAGAAGTATTTATGCTTATCTCTTGGGATGTAGGGTCTGGGGGAGGCGCTCTATGGGAATGGGAAGGCGATCGCGATAAAATTAGAAAAAAGCAAAAGCGCAAGTCAATGCAATGCAAACGCATTAACGTTACAATTCAATCGTGAATTGACTTGGTTTTAATCTTGTTGAGGTGTTATGTTAACGACTACACAAAATTCGCTAACTCTCGAACAGTTTTTAAAACTTCCAGAAACAGAACCCGCTAGCGAATATATCAACGGCGAAATTATTCAGAAACCGATGCCGAAAGGAAAACACAGCCGCTTGCAGTTTAGATTATGCGATCGCATTAACGAAGTTGCGGAAAGTCGTCAAATTGCCTCTGCTTTTCCCGAGTTGCGCTGTAGTTTTGGCGATCGCTCTCTCGTCCCGGATGTGGCAGTTTTCCAATGGTCGAGAATTCCCTTTGATGCCGATGGAGAAGTTCCAGATGATTTTTTCTTATCTCCAGATTGGACAATTGAAATTCTTTCTCCCCAACAAAGCTCAAATCGAGTAATTACCAATATTCTCTATTGTTTGCAGCACGGATGCGATCTGGGTTGGTTAATCGACCCGAGCGATCGCTCGGTTTTGGTGTTTTTACGCGATCGCCAGCCGGATGTTTTCAGAGGAGGCGATATTTTGCCTGTATGGGATGCGATCGAGCTAGAACTTACGGTTAACGATCTTTTTTCTTGGTTGAAAATGAAGGTTAATTGAAAAAATTGGCTTGATAATTTGCCCAGTCTTCTACAAAACGACGTGATAAATTCGAGTTGGAATAAAGCGATCGCGATCGCTATTCCTAACAGATACAATAGAGCTAACCCATATTGCGATCGCCCGCACGGAGTTGGTCAACCCAATCGTGTAAATTATCGGGATTGAGGCGATAACTGAGGGGATGGGCAATCAACCAAGCGGTACTGTGGAAAAGAACGGCAATTTCAATTAAACCATTTTCTTTGAGAGTGCGTCCGGTGGAGACCAGATCCACGATCGCTTCCGACATTCCCGTAATCGGTCCGAGTTCCACGGAACCGTAAAGGGGAATAATTTCCACGGGTAAATCTAACTGATGAAAATACTCTCGGGCGCAACGCACGAACTTAGAAGCGACGCGACCATGAGGGGGCAATTCTAAGGGTTGTTTATAAGGACTGGTCGCGGGAACTGCCACGGACATCCGACAGGCCCCGAAATTAAGATCCACCAGACTGGCAATTTCGGCCTTCTTTTCGCGCAGCACGTCATACCCGACAATCCCCAATTGGGCCTGACCGTATTCCACGTAGACGGGAACGTCTTGAGCGCGAACCAGCAACGCTTTTGCCCTTCCAGTGGGATCTTCGATTTGCAGTTGGCGATTGCTAGAATCTAAAAAGGCGCTAAAATCCAAACCGATCGCTCGAAAGCGAGCAATGCTATCTTTTAACAAAGCGCCTTTGGGGAGTGCAACAGTAATCATGTCTGGGTTATTAGTTATTGGTTATTGGTTATTGGTTGTTGGTTATGCCCCGGTTAGGAGGGGTTAGGGATGGTTTATGAGCGATCGCGCACGGATTTTGTTGGTGGATGACGAAATTGAATTGACCGAACCCTTACGCCAAATTCTCCGGCGGGAAGGCTATGAGGTTGACGTCGCCAAGGAGGGCATTGTCGGCATGCAATTGGCCCTAGAGAACAATTACGACCTTCTGATTTTAGACTGGATGATGCCGCAAAAATCGGGTTTAGAAATTTGTCGGGAATTGCGTTCGCAAAGCGTGGCAGGAGCCGTATCGCGTTCTCAAACGCCTCCCGTCCTGTTTCTCACCGCTAAGGATACCGTGGACGCTCGGGTGATGGGATTGGATGCCGGGGCGGATGATTATCTCGTCAAGCCTTTCGAGTTGCGAGAATTACTGGCGCGGGTGCGGGCATTATTGAGGCGAGCGACGAGATTGGAACTAGCCGCTCGCGGACATCTGAAGATCGCCGATCTGGAATTCGATCCCAAAAATCAAATGGCCTATCGCGGCGATCGCGCCATTTCCCTCTCGGAAAAAGAAGCAAAACTGTTGTCCTATTTCATGCAGAATGCCGGGCAATTACTCACTCACCAGCAAATCTTTCAGGCGCTTTGGCGCGGCGAAGAACAACCCAATAGTAACGTTTTAGCCGCCTTAGTCCGCCTGCTGCGACGCAAAATCGAATCTAAAGGCGAAATGCCCTTAATTCATACGATTTACGGGAAAGGCTACCGCTTCGGATTTTTCAATGAACAATGAGCAATGAACAATTATCAATGCGCAGGGAAGATTGGTTCTCTCTTGTTTTGGATACCTAACAATGAACAACGAACAACGAACAACTATTAACTAATGCCTCTCAATCCCAAAGTTGCCCAATTTTTAGACGAGATTCGCGAAATTCCCACCCTCGATCGCTTATCTCCCCAACAAGCGAGGAACCTCGTAGATGGGTTTCGACAAGCCGAACCGAAATTTGTGCCTCAAGGAGTTGGCATTCGCGATCGCGTCCTTTCTCTTCCCACCCTCAACCCTCAACAATCTTCCCTTCCCGTCCGGATTTATACTCCAGAAAGCCGCCAAAAATCCTTACCGATCCTCATGTTTTTTCATGGAGGGGGATGGGTGTTGGGAATCTTGGAAAGTTTCGATCGCCTCTGTTCTTTTTTGGCCAAAAATGCCGAATGCTTGGTTATTTCAGTGGGCTATCGCCGCGCCCCAGAATTTAAGTTTCCCACCGCCGTCGAAGATGCTTATGCTGCGACGATATGGGCGAGTCAGCACGGGTTGGAATTGGGCGGCGATCCTGAAAGAATTGCCGTTGGGGGAGATAGTGCGGGGGGGAATTTAGCCGCAGCGATCGCCTTGATGGCCCGCGATCGCGGTCGGCCCGATTTAAAATCTCAACTTCTTCTCTATCCGGTCACCAATTATGCCTTTAATACGCCCTCTTACGACCAATTTAACAACGGATGCGGATTGACCCGGGCGGAAATGGAGTGGTGCTGGCATCATTATCTCTCCCATCCCGAAGAGGGCAAAAATCCTTATGCTTCTCCCCTGCAAGCAGAGACTCTCGCAAATTTACCCCCCGCACGAGTAGTTATTTCTGAATTTGACGTACTGCGATCGGAAGCCGAGGCCTACTGCGATCGCTTGGAACAATATGGCGTTTCTGTCGCCCGCCAATTCTGTTCCGGTTTGATTCATGGATTTCTGGGAATCCCCAATTTCTGGGAGTTTTCCGAGGCAGTCTTAACAGAAATTACTGTAGATTTACGGAACGTTTTTGCACGAGATTAAACACAATAGGCCAATATTTTTGTTAGCTTGGAATCGAGACGTGCATCGTCCAGCAAAAGGTTAGAGATTGCGATCTCAATCCGAGTAGCTGGCAATTGTTTAAACAAACTTTTACAGTAGAGGTTTATCGAGATTTGGCAGCAATATCGCCATCAATTGCGTTTGGTATGATCATTAATACTTCCGCCCTCATCGACGGTTACACCCAAGGTTTCTTCTTGATGGCGGACGAGAATGGGGAATTGGGATGGTACTCGAGCAACCAACGCGCCCTCATTCCTCTTGACAATCGCTTTCACTATCCTAAATCCCTCCGTCCCATTCTCAATCAAAATCGCTTCTCCGTCGCGATCGATCGCGATTTTCGCGCTGTGTGCGACGGATGTGCCGATCGCGACAGCACTTGGATTTCTGACGATCTCAAGGAAATTTATTGGGAGCTGCATTTAGCGGGATGCGCTCACAGTTTTGAAACTTGGCAGGGAAACGAACTCGCTGGGGGCATTTTGGGGATTGTCATTAAAGGAGCCTTTATTGGCGAATCCATGTTTTATCGCATTCCCAATGGCTCGAAAGTTGCTTTGGTGAAATTGGTGGAGCATTTGCGATCGCGGAATTTTGTTCTCTTCGACGCTCAATTGCAAAATCCCCATTTGTCTCGTTTTGGGGCGTATGTCGTAAGTAGTAGCGAGTATAATGCCCTTTTTAGTCAAGCGATCGCTCGGGATTGCCGATTTGTTTAAATGTTCCTCCTGCTACAAAGGACGACAACGTCAATCGACTGAAAACACTGGAACCCCAAGGCATTTTGATGTTGCTTAAATGGTGAAGATCGCTCAGATCCGTCTTAATGTGGTTGAAGGGGATTCTCCAAACATCTTCTTATAGTCTCGTGAAAAATATCCCATGTGGCAAAATCCCCACTGACTCGCCACGTCCACCACGTTGGTATCTTTGGGGTTGCTGGTTTTAAGCTGACATCGCGCCCCATTCAGCCGTTGGGCTTTGAGGTAGGCCATGGGACTCATACTCACGCAGGCTTGAAAGATATTGTTTAAAGCGCGAGGGCTAAAGTGAACAATCTTAGACAACTCTTGTAAGGTTAGAGGCTTTCGAGCATTCCTCAGTACCATTTCTTCGATCTGCTTGACCAAACGATATTGGGAGAAAGAGGAGCATTGAGGATGAAGATCGCTCAACACTAGGGCTTCAATCAACAGGGACAGAAAATCTTGTCGTACCAAACACTGCATTGTTGGCTGAGTGAGAGTCTCTGGTGTGTTTTGAATGAGAGTCAATAAATTGTGCAGATATCCTTTCAGAGGAGCTAGGGCAAAGGCTGGAGGATGAATGAGCGAGATTTTGCCTTGCAGTAATCGGTCCGGTAGTAAGTATCCGTACTCTCGGGCGGTAGCTTGTAAGATTTCAATCGGGACGGATGCTGTCCACAATGCAAACGGAGGTTTGGCCGTTAGATCGATCCCCCGAGAGGCTTGAGTAATGGCGATTCCGTTCCCGAACAAAGGCTGACCCAACCAAATATTGCGATCGCCATAACTAACAATGCCAAAGGAAAGACACTCAGATGGGGACTCGCCCTGAAGATTCATTGCTTGAGACCACGATTCGTAGGTGAACTGGATATCGTCCAGATGAGCCAAGCAAACCGTACTGTTAAAGTTTCCCGCCTGCAAGGGGCGATAATCGCTGTTCCAATTCCAACGGCGGGCGATTTCTGTTAATTCATCTACATCTTGGAGGTGCAAGCGCGTCACCAATGGGGTCAACAAACAATTCTCAGTCATTTCAGTTATCAGTTACCAGTTATCAGTTATCAGTACCGACGGCTCAAGCTAGAGGCTTGAAATGAGGCATTCTTTTGTCGTATTCCCTTGAAAGCGGTCGGGGGATGCTGAGGCTTCCCCAGCAACAGCGCGATTGGATAGCGGTCGGGGGATGCTGAATTTAGTTCAGCATATCCAACCGACCAAGAGAGGCTGAATGCGATTGCTGCATCTCTCGCGCTCATATCCAATCGACCAAGACAGAGAAGGTTGGAAACCTTTTGGGTCATGGGGAAACCTCGATCGCTACAATTCAATATAATAGTCTGCCATTTTTGGATAGCCAGAGACTATACGCTCCACGTAACATAGAGTGCGGTCTCGGAAACCCAAGATTTTTAAAACCGTAACCCGTAAGAAGACGCAATCCTATCTAAATTGTTCGAGCTTGCTCTAATTGCAATGCGGAGTGGTGTCTGTTTGGAAATCATGGGGAATCAGGAGGAGAAAAGGCCTGGTATATCGGGGTACAGAGGGCAAGCATTTGTTGTTTAACTTAATGTTTGAGGAGATACTTGAATGAAAGTCGTTATTGTTGGTGGAGTTGCAGGTGGGGCATCCTGTGCGGCACGTCTGCGTCGGTTAGACGAATCTGCCGAAATCGTCATGGTAGAACGCGGACCCTATGTTTCCTACGCCAACTGCGGGCTGCCCTACTATGTGGGGGGCTTGATTGAGGAACAATCGAGCCTGTTGGTGGCCGATGAAAGTATGTTTCGGGATATGTTTGCTATTGATGTGCGCACCCGTTGCGAGGCGGTCAAGATCGACCCGGAGCAAAAAACCGTCAATCTGCGCAATACGGTGACGGGGGAAACGATCGCCGAGTCCTACGACAAGCTGGTGCTGTCCCCCGGGGCAGCTCCCATTCGGCCCGACTTGCCAGGGATTGACCTGCCAGGGGTTTTCTCGGTACGTACCGTGCCCGATGTCTGTCATATTCGCGAGTGGTTGGCCTCCACGGAACAATTGTCGGGAATGGAATCCTATACTGGGTTTCAAACAGTCCTGAAGAAACGGGCGGTAGTGATTGGTGGCGGTTTCATCGGTTTGGAAATGGCCGAAAACCTCGTTCACCTGGGGCTGGATGTGACCCTGATTCAACGGGGCAAGCAGATTTTAGACCCGATTGATGTGGAAATGGCCCGTTACGTCGAGCGATTTATCCAAGAGAAGGG
>JBFRWJ010000542.1:0-6236 GCA_051439525.1 Spirulina sp.
GAAAGAGAATTCTAACGTCAGAGTCACCGTTGGGGTTTCGGGTTCTGGGGGTGGATTTAAGAAGTTCTGTGCGGGAGAAACCGATATTTCCAACGCTTCTCGTCCCATCAAAGAATCTGAAATCGAATTGTGCAAAGAAGCGGGTATCGAATTTGTGGAAATTCCTGTTGCCTTTGACGGTCTTTCCATTGTCGTCAACAATGAAAACGACTGGGCAGCTTGCATGAAGCCCGACGAACTCGGTAAAATGTGGGAACCGGCAGCAGAAGGAACAATCACGAATTGGAATCAAATCCGCGATGATTTCCCCGACCAAGCCTTGGGGTTATACGGACCCGGGACGGACTCCGGAACTTACGACTACTTTACTGATGCCACCCACGGCTCAGAAGGCGACAGCCGAGGCGATTATACCGCCAGCGAAGACGATAACGTCATCGTCCAAGGGGTAAAAGAAGATAAAGGCGGTTTGGGTTTCTTTGGTTTTGCTTACTACGAAGAAAATAAAGAGGCTCTCAAAGTCGTCGAAATTGAAAACGCGAATGGGGATTGCATTACGCCCACGAGTGCTACGATTGAGGATGGCACCTACAATCCTTTAGCGCGTCCCATTTTCTTCTACGTGAAGAAAGAATCTTTAGAGACCAAGCCTGCGGTTAAAGCCTTTGCGGAATACCAAATCAGTAACGATAATGCCGAACTCATTGGCGAAGTGGGTTATGTTGCCTTACCTTCTGAGTTGGTTGAAAAAATCGAAAATCGCCTTGAAGAAGGAAAAGTCGGTTCGATTTTTGACGGCGGTTCCTCCTTGGGTGTCAAACTTGCCGATAAACTCTAGAATCTGAAATAAGATTCCCCCAAATCAATTCAAAATTCAAAATTGTGACTTCATTTTGAGGTTGGGGGATGGCGAGGGACCCTCGCCATCCCCCAACCTACCTTGAATTTTGGATTCAAAAATGGTCAACAGTCTTTTGAGGCTGTTGACTGTATTCAATAAATGCACGGCGAAGATGCCAAAAGAAAGAGATATTTATATTGCTCCCTAAAAAAACAAGACAATATCTCTTGTTGAAAAACTTTGAGAAATATTGTTCATTGTTCATTGTTCATTGTTCATTGAAATGACCTCCGATTTATCTGCTAACAATTCAGAACTTTGGCATCCCAATCGTCAAGCCAGCAAGCGCGTTCAGTTTATTGTCAAGACAATATTTGCGACATTTGCCTTGGTTTCGGTGGCAACAACCATTGGAATTATCTTGACCTTAATTTTTGAGACGTTTGAATTTTTTCGGGAAGTCCCCTTCTGGAATTTTCTCACGGATACCAAGTGGACTCCTCTGTTTTCTAGCGCTCAATTTGGGATTTTCGTCCTGATTAGTGCCACCCTCATGACTTCAGGGATTGCCATTTTAGTCGCGCTTCCCTTGGGATTGTTCGCCGCAATTTGCTTGAGCGAATATGCCAGCCCCAAAACTCGTAAAATTCTCAAACCCATCTTAGAAATTCTCGCGGGTGTTCCCACGGTCGTTTACGGTTTTTTTGCCCTCTTATTTGTTACTCCCCTGCTGAAGACGTTTATTCCGGTACAAGGATTTAATGCCCTCAGTGCAGGTCTCGTGTTAGGAATTATGATTACGCCGATGGTGGCTTCCCTGAGTGAAGATGCCATTTATGCAGTTCCTCGCAGTTTGCGGGATGGATCCTATGCTTTGGGGGCGACGAAACGAGAAACCATTATTTCTGTTATCCTGCCCGCAGCGCTATCCGGAATCGTCTCGTCGTTGATTTTGGCAATTTCCCGAGCGATCGGCGAAACCATGATTGTCACTCTCGCCGCCGGACAAAATCCGCGTTTGGGCTTTAATCCCTTCGTTCCGGTGATGACGATGACGGCGTTTATCGTCCAAGTGAGTTTGGGGGATACGCCGGCGGGTTCTTTAGCCTACAAAACGATTTATGCGGTGGGGATGACCCTATTTTTGATTACCTTCGCGTTGAATGTTTTCAGTTTCTGGTTCGTGCGCCGTTTCCGGGAAAAATACGATTAGTTGCCACATATCATGACAGTACAACAACCTTTCACCGACAGTTCTCAAGACACGGATTTTCAGATTAATCTCTCCCATCGTTACAGGATCGATCGCATTTTTGCCATTGCGGCTTGGAGCGCGATCGTGATTGCCATTCTCGTGCTAGTGACCTTATTATTGAGCATCTTGTTTGAAGGTCTCCCCCGTTTGAGTTGGTCATTTTTAACCAGTTTTCCCTCCCGCAAGCCAGAACAAGCAGGACTGTTATCGGCTTTAGTCGGAACCATTTGGATGATGGTAACGGTGACGGCGATTTCCTTTCCTTTAGGGGTGGGTGCGGGAATTTATCTGGAAGAATTTGCCAAAGATAGTTGGTTGGCGCGAGCCATTGAAATTAACATCAATAACTTGGCTGGGGTTCCGTCTATCATTTACGGATTGTTGGGATTACAAGTGTTCGTGCGCTTAATCGCTCCCATTTCGGGAGGACGCAGCATTCTTTCCGGAGCGCTTACTCTGGCTTTATTAATTCTGCCCATTATTATCGTGGCGACTCGCGAGGCACTGCGAGCGGTTCCTGACAGTTTGCGTCAAGCGGGTTTTGCCTTGGGAGCGACGGAATGGCAGGTGGTCTCGCGTCAAGTGTTTCCCATTGCCTTTCCGGGGATTCTCACGGGAACGATTTTGGCACTTTCGCGGGCGATCGGGGAAACGGCTCCCTTAATTACCATTGGTGCATTAACCTTCATTTCCTTCTTGCCAGAAAGCTTACAAAGTCCGTTTACGGTACTCCCCATTCAAATTTACAACTGGGTTTCTCGTCCCCAAAAAGAATTTCACGTCAATTCTGCTGCCGGGATTATTGTACTGATGGTCGTGTTACTGATTATGAACGGAACGGCAATTTTCTTGCGGAATAAGTTCCAAAAAAATCGCATTTAAACTGATTACTCAAAACCCATGACTAACCACCAAGAACCGCTCGCGACAACACAAACAATGGCTTCCTCTGAGACCTCCTATCCCACTACTCCGGAAGATTTAGTCACTGAAGCCGTTCTTCGCGCTAAAAATGTTAATGTCTATTACGGCTCGAACTTGGCGGTGCGAGATTGTTCCTTAGATATCCCTTACAACCAAGTCGTTGCTTTTATCGGACCGTCTGGATGCGGAAAAAGTACGATTTTGCGCTGCTTTAACCGCATGAACGATCTCATCGCCGGCGCTCGCGTGGAAGGTCAAATTACTTTCCACGGACGGAATTTATATGGAGCGGGTGTCGATCCGGTGGAAATGCGCCGTCGCATTGGTATGGTTTTCCAAAAACCCAATCCTTTCCCCAAATCGATTTATGACAATATTGCTTTTGGGGCGCGGATTAATGGCTACACGGGAGATATGGACGAACTGGTGGAAGATTCTCTGCGCAAGGCAGCTTTATGGGAAGAGGTTAAGGATAAGCTCAAAGATAGCGGTTTGGCGTTATCTGGGGGACAGCAACAACGCCTTTGCATTGCTCGGGCGATCGCGATTGCCCCCGAAGTGATTCTCATGGACGAACCTTGCTCGGCGCTCGACCCCATTTCTACCCTTAAGGTGGAAGAGTTAATCCATGATTTAAAGCAACAATATACGATTGTCATTGTCACTCACAATATGCAGCAAGCGTCTCGAGTTTCCGATCTGACGGCGTTTTACAATGCAGAAGCCACGGAAACCGGGGGAAAGGTCGGATATTTGGTGGAATACAATCGCACGGAAGTCATTTTCCAAAATCCGACCCAAGAAGCAACTCAGGCTTATGTGAGTGGTCGTTTTGGTTAAATCTTGATTTTCCCACTAACTTTCTATACACAGAAAAGAGGTACTTTTTAAAGTACCTCTTTTCTGATTAATTCTTACGAATCACTTTTGCTTAGAAACTAAAAGTAGTCCGAAGCATACCGACAAAAGTCGTATCGTTATTGGGGTTGCCATTGGGGTTGAAAACCGCGTAAACCCCGGGGGCAATCTCAATGTTGTCCGAAACGGGGAAACGATACTCGAGGTTTGCCATATAAGCCGCAGAGCGATCGTTCGGACCATTTTCGGCGCGGACTAAATACGGCAGTTGACCGAAACCGACAACTAAAACGTCATCTTCCTTGAGCAAGTCCGGGAAACCCACGTTTGCGCCCCAAGTCCAGAGGTCAGCAGCATCGCCCCGACGGGTGCCAGATTCGGCGATCGCTTGAGCGTAACCGACAAAAGCACTCAAGTTAATATCTTCATTGAAGTCAAAACTTCCCGATAGATTCCAATAATTGGCAGAAGTGGCGGATTCTTGGATATTGCCGCTACTGTTGACATAGAGGAAGGGAGATTGACCCAAAACGCTCGTGGCACCGGCAAGGGTAATATTATTGCTGGTGCGAGCGCCCCCGGGGGAGTAATTGCGAGCGTATCCCACAGCCAACTTGAGATCGTCATTGACGGAGAGATTGACTTGGATGGGGATGGTATATCCTCCTGCAAAGAGACCCTCATTCGCATCGTTGGGATCGTTGGGGAAGTAACCCACATCGACACCCAAAGTCTCGTTGATTTTGATGTTCGCCCCAAAAGCCGCACCCCCATCGGGAATTTCATAGAAGAGGTTGTTATAGGCCAACCCTAAAGGCAACCCATCGACGGCGTAGGGACTGGTGCTTTCCGAATCGATAATATCGTCAATGCTAATCCCCGATGCCGCGACGTGAAGCATGACATTTTCTCCGGCGGGGAAGCGATACCACAATTTGGAGAGGATCACGTCATTGTTGGCCGTGAATCCATATTTATTGGGCTCGGTTTGGGGGGAACCCGTGCCATACTGGGAAACATTCTGTAGATTTCGGGCTTGCAGGCGAGTGCGCAGGCGATCGCGTCCGCTAAAGCTGGTATCGAAGTTCAACCGCGCCCGATACCCGAAGGCGAAGGAAGAGTTGCGATTGCGTCGGAAGTCTGAAGCGTTGGTGTTGCCATCTTGCTGGATTGTATCGAGGTCGCTGATGAAGTTGCGGATTAAATTGGCCGCAGAGCCATCTGTTGTATTATCACCACGGCTTAAATTATTTTCGTTGAAGTTTAAGTCGGCGGTATTGATCAATTCGTTCATGGTGATCGAGTCGATAACGCCCAATCCTTCAAACAAGCCCAGCATCTGGTTGCGATCGATGGTTTGAGCAAAAGAAGATGCGGGATTTTCTTCACTCAAGGTGTTGGGAAACCCGTTCAATTCAGCCAAGTCATTGTAGTCCGCACCATCCAAACCATAGACTTTAGCGCGATTGCCCGTGGCGAGATCCAAGTTAAAAATGACTTCCCCAACTAACTTGGTGGTGGTGGAGAATTGGTGGTCTTCTAAGAAGGCAATACGTCCTTCGAGATTATCCACCCGCGTTCCCAAGGCAGCGAGTTCGACTTCAAATTCTTGCATCAAGCGACGCAGGCTTTCTAATTCGTCCCGGGTCACAAAATCGGCCGTCGTCTCGGCAATTAAGCGCTCGATTTGTTGCAAGCAAGCATTTAAGCCGGCGGCAAACTCGTAACGACTCAAGGCGCGATTGCCGCGATAGGTGCCGTTGGGATAACCTTTGAGACAGTCATAGCGACGAATTAGGTCATCTAAGGCTTGAAACGCCCAGTCGCTGGGAGAAACATCGCTAAATTGGGAGGCTCCGGTAAATTGAGCTTGACCCTGCGTCCCTTCTGCACTGTAATCGTTAATTTGTTGCAGAACCTCGCTGCTAGAAAGCGAGGGTTCGGTCGTCGGATTGGCAAATGCGTCTCCCGACATTGCCAGCACTGCACCCAAGGTTGCCGGGGCGGCTAATAAAGCCTTTCTTAGAATTTTAGACATTAAGACATCCTCACACTTAACCAAGAGATGGAGAAATCAAACGGATCGATCGAATTGATACTTGCAAATTGAGCTAAATCTGAGTTTAGCGAAACTTTCCCCGTTAGAAATTGTCGAGAAAAGGTTTTCGTTATTATACCATTTTCTCCTTGAAGCGCGATCGCGCGATCGCGCCCCGACACCAAGGTTCCTGACCCAAAAAATAAGGTTTCAAGCCTCCTCCTTCAGGAGGAAAACCCAAAAAATTCCGAATTTCAAGCCTCCCGCTTTAGCCGGAGGTCATTGTTCATTGTTCATTGTTCATTGTTCATTGAAATGAC
>JBFRWJ010000543.1:0-4235 GCA_051439525.1 Spirulina sp.
GTGAGGGTTTTGCAGCCAAAACATTCGGCGAGGAGAAAACAGCCGGCATCGCTGCCGTGGGTGGGAATGCGTCCGATCGCGGGGGGATGTTCCCAGAGAGAATAAGGGGGAACCCCCGTGCAAATGACTCCCGGTACGCTATGGATGAAGAGGGGGAGGAGATGTCCGAAAATCTCTGGCGGAATGGCCACGACTCCATGAGGTGCCAGCAAGGTGCCGAGAATGTGTGCCGTCCCCAAAGCATCTGCTGCCGCTAGTTGGGCCAAGACTCCTGCCGGCATCCCCAGATCGATGCCAATGGAAAAAACATGACGACTCCTCGCCCCGCCTCCAGTCCCGAGGATTAATTTTTTCTCTTGGAGAATCTCTCCTAATGCCTCAACGACAGGATAAACGATCGATCGCCCGGCATCCAAGATCGATCGCCCGCCAATTTTTACCGCGTGAACGTGGGGCAACATCCGCACGATCGGGGTTTCTCCCGTATCGGTCGATCGCTGCACTTCTCGATCTAAAAGGCTTTCTCGCATCAGCATGGATTCGAGATGGTTGCGTTGGTCTTCGTGAACTGGGGTGTAAGTCATTTCAATGAACAATGAACAATGAACAATTATCAATGAACGATCGGGATATTGCCGGCAACTTCCCGACAGGGTTTAATCGGCGTAGATGAGGGTGCCGACTTCTTCCCCATTTAGTGCTTTAGTGAGATTGCCTTGCACCAAACCGTTAATAATCCGGATAGAACGGCGATTTTTGGCATTTTCCATCATGTCGAGAACTGGACGTTCGACGACGACATCTTGCAGATCCAGAGATTTGAGTTCGGCGACGGAGATTTTGGGGATAAATTTAGCATTGCGGTCTTTTTTCGGGTCGGCGGTGTACATTCCTTCTTCATCTTTGATGAAAATCATATCTTTGGTCCCGAAAACCTCACTGACGAGATACGCTCCCGTATCTGTCCGATGGGGGGGAATGCGACCGATCGCGGGGTTTTCGTGCCAGAAGGTATAGGGAGGCATCCCGAAGAAGACGGCGGCTCCCCGTTCGGCGAGGTAGAGGGGCAATTGGGGAAACTGAACGGGTTCGATAAAGGGAATGCCGTGTTTTGCCAGTAAATAGTGAATCATGCGGGCGTTTTGCATACTAACAAAAGTCCCTAACACGCTTAAAACCCCCGTAGGCAAGCCCAAATCCAAGCCGACGCTATAACCGTGCCGCGCCCGGGTGCCGCCGCCGGTGCCGATAATCATTTTATGGGTGTCGAGGTTCTCGCCGATCTCTTCAATGAGGGGAAAAACCGCAGATCGTCCGCGATCGATGAAACTCTGACCGCCAATTTTCAAGACAAAGGCATCGGGCAAAATCGAAATGGTGGGATGATTATCAGTTTGTGCCAAGATATTTGGATCGCTTAAAGACCCCGATATTAAAGACTTACTGAGTCCCGATAATAATTCGTTTTGTTGGTTGAGAATGGTATTTTGCATAGTTGTATCGGTAATGGGTAATGGGTAATGGGTGACTGTTAACTGTTTATTCGTATGCTTTGCAAGAGGTAGATTTCTTGGGATTCGATGGGAGTATCGAGATCGCCAAAGGTTGACTCGGCCCATGTTTGCAATTCGGTTAAGATCTCTTGTTTGATTGCGGCTGGAGGGTCGATTCCGGCTAAACCCTCCTTATTGTGCCAAGATTCTAAGGATTTTCTGGGCGCGTGAGAAATTGTCCATTCAGCGATAATTGTTGACGAATTCGCGATCGGAATGTGTTGGCGAAATGCGTCCACAAGTTGTTGCCGGTTTTTTTGTCTGCCTTGAAAACCCTTTTGCTTGAGGAGAGAGCGCATTTGCTTTCTCATCAGGGTTTTAACGCTATCTTCTTGACGTTCGATGCTACCGATGAATAAGAATGCACCTCGAGGATGGGCAATTCGCAAGCATTCTCGCACTACCCGATCGCGGTTTAATAAGTGTAGCGATCTAGACCCAAAGATCGCCCGGGTCGAACCATCGGAAACCGGCCAGGGTTGGTTTCCGTCCGCTTGAATTAATGTGATGTTTTTGTCCCCATTCTGCAAGCGCTGGCGAAATTGTGCCAGCATCTCCTCGGATAAATCGAATCCAAGATAGCGAACGTCAAGGTGAGATTGTCCGAACCATTGCCCGATTTGTCCGGTTCCCGCTCCTACTTCGACTACGAGTTCCCCCGGTTTGATGGCTGCCATCTCGAGGATTGTCTTGGCAATCTGACGGCAGGTTTCCTCGGATAAACCCACTCGGCGATCGTAGGCGATCGCCTGACGGTCGAAAGAGGCAGGACGAGAGTTCTGGGTTGTTTCTACTTGCTGCATTTTTCTCGCATAAGCAATTTATTCTCTTTGGTACGAAACCGCAAAACAGCGATTGCTCGGATAAAAAGCGAACGATTGACTCGGGGATGCTATCCCTAGCGACATTTGTAAAAATTCGCGATCGCCTATCGAGATATTTTATGACGGTTTAATCTCCTTTTTCGTTTTTGTAAACAATGTACACAATCATGAAATCAAAGTCTAAATTTTGTGGAGATTTAATACTTTCTTAAAGTCCCGATCGTTTTTAGGGATTGACTCGATTGTCTAAAGAGACTTAACTAAATGTAACATTTATTTGCAATCCATGCGTCCCACTCCTTTAAAAGTGTGATAGGATTTAGGGCAATGCTAGGCATTTTCGAGGAAAGGTTTGATTTCATGGGATCTCGCTCCTTGAATGGCAGATTCCATCGCCAGCAAGGATAGAGATGAAGTGGATGGAAAGCCCCTCGAGAGAACGAAGAACGCTGTTTGCGCAATAGATTCAGCGCAATACATTCAATCATTAGAAAAATTATCTTGGGATACCATTATGAACAAAGGGAAATTAGATGCAGCCATGAAAGCTGCGATCGCTCAAAAAACTGCCCCCGAGCAGAAAATCTTTATGCAATTATTGCGGCAAGTTTGGCAAATTGATTGGACGGTTCCTCCCTATGACGTTTGGGGACATTATATTGCCTATGATATTCCTTACTTTCTCCGCTTTATGAAAGCAGATATCGGGGATGAAGCTGAAGAAAAGCAATTGATTATGGACTGGATATCCAGCCGCCTCGAATTGGGAGGAAAAAGCAAAGAAGATGCGAAATCTTGGAAAAAAGAGCTGATTGCTTTACTGGATGAAGCCAATCAAATCCGGGTGGAAGCTCGCAAAGGATAATCAGGATAATCAATCGGATTACTTCTCGCATTTCTTCAGTTTTATAAAGTCGTAGAAAAATCTTAAAGTCTTGTTTTACCGAGCAATGTCCTGACGTATTTTGAGCGATCGGGCATTGCTTTTTTCGTCTGAAAAAATAGTGAAGTTGTTGTTAAATAGAACGACAGAGAAAGGATCGTTGAATACCGTGCAAAGATTGTAAATATTTATAACATTATCGACAGCTTGTCGTATTAAAAAAAAGAAAAGACTTAAGATTGGGTCAGATCGCCGTTCGACCTGAGAAAAGTTCCTCTGATTTTCCGTATGAGAGAAGAGTTTTAACATCTGGCGCGATCGCGTTGCCAGCATTGCTATAGTTCCGTTATCAAATCCAGAAATTCAGTTCGTCTGGGGGGGTGCATTGCGCGATCGAGTTCATGGGAATCGACATTCGCGATCGCAATTGAATCCCAAACGTCAAAGGAGAAAATCTAATGACACAAAATGATGAATTGAGAAAATCGACTGACGAAGCAGAACGAGAAAGCGAGCAATCTCGTTTGAGCCGACGCTTATTTTTAAGTGCGGGAGCCGGCGCGATCGCCGCACTTGCCTTACCCAACCCAGCCCGAGCCGATACGCAAGAGACGACATCGGCAGTGACTCAATTAGCAGCCGCCATCTCGCCTCCCAATACTAATGTCGTTCCTTTTCCTCAACCTCCCAACGGATGTATTGGCAGCCGCGACAATCTAACGGATTTATTTGTCAACCATGCCATGGTTCAGCTCCCCACCCAAGCAACCAGCCTCGGTACTGTCCCGTTCCCCACAAGAGCTTACGGCATTAAAATCCCCCCCTATGCCAAACAACCCACCTATTCCGTACCCGGGCCGGTCTTTCGGTTCAAACCCAGCGATCCCGGCTTAAATTCCCTCAATCTCGAGTTCATCAATCAGTTAGTAGAAAGTGGGGGCATTGACCCTCCCCGCTCTAAAGAGACGGGGATTC
>JBFRWJ010000544.1:0-10702 GCA_051439525.1 Spirulina sp.
GAAGGAAACGGACCGAGTGGAGGAGATCCCCGTGATTTGGGCATTCTCGGCGCATCGACAGATGTCTTTGCTCTCGATCTTGCCCTGTTGGATCTCCTCCACGTCGATCCCACTTTAGTGCCGACAATTGTTGCCGCTCGAGGGTTGGGCGTTTGTCCGGAATTCTCCCAGATTCACTTCCCCAAACTGCATCCCTCCGATTTGCAAGTGCTGGACTGGAAACTGCCCGAAGCTCTCATGCCTATCGATTTTGGACTTCCCCGCATCCTTCGTTCTACCTTTAAGCATTTTTACATCCGGTTTATTCAAGAACCGATGGCGGCTTATAGCGATCGCAAATAAGCAACTCAGGCAGAATTATTGACAACTGAGGTTGACATCTTCCCCGTCGTAAAACAGGCGGGGATTCTCTATGGTAACTGGATTGGGTACGAGCTCGTTGGCCAACTCAGTCATTATTTCTGCGAGAAACCTCGAGATGCGCGCTTCCTAGGGGATATTTATCGATTATATAATCATATAATTGTAACAATATTATAAGAAGATCTCTCTGCGTTGGGAAGTAGTGATACTTTGAGAACTATACTGAAAAGATTCTAACAAAGCTGGGTTGAAAATAAATTCAATTTCAGCGATCGTCACTTTAAAGATTCCTTTTTCGTACTATTGTATTTTGCGACATAAACATCAAGGCAATATCTACCTTTCAGATTAGACTTCAACAACAATGTTTCTTGAAATCGTATTTTCCATTTTAAAGAAGGTTCTCACGAATGCCGATTTGAGAGCTTTAACTGGCGATATAAAACAAATAATATTTAATGCAGAAAAACAATACAAAGAAACCTATTGGACAAAACATGGTCGCATTCAAGGAATAGATCTAGAAGAAAGAATTTCAATAGAATCTGTTTTTGTACCTGTTTGCTTAACAACGAGCTGGAAAAGCTTTTATTTTGACTTTGTAAGAAGTATAGAAGAGTTATATGATATGGAAATGAAAAGTTTAGAAAAAGTAAAACTAATAGAATGGCTCGAGTTGGTTAATAGAGAACAATACCTCATCGTTTTAGGAGAACCCGGTAATGGTAAATCGACTCTATTAAGCAAGGTTGGCATCGAGGCTTTGAAAGGCAAAAAAGGAGGCTATAATCATAGATGTATTCCTGTATTTATTGAACTTAAAAATTTCACTTCTCAAGACACAATCAACGAAAAAATAATTCAAGAGTTTGAAGGTTGTAGGATGCCACAACCTGATAAGTTTACTGCAAAAGCTTTGGATGAAGGAAAATTGCTTATTGTACTGGATGGACTGGACGAAATTCCTTCAAAAGAAAAGCACGCAGTCATAAGCCATCTTAATGGTTTTGTTGGACAATATAGCAACAATCGTTTTCTTGCTTCTTGTCGAGAAGCAGCTTATGAGAACAATTTAAAATTATTTACGAGTGCAAAAATCTTTAGTTTTAACGATGAACAAATAAAAACTTTTATTGAAAAATGGTTTTCTGGAAAAGAAGACAAAAAAGTAGGAACGGACTCAAAGTGTTGGGAGTTACTTCAAAAGCCAGAAAATAGCTCTTGTAAAGAGTTGGCGAAAACTCCTTTGTTGCTCACTTATATTTGTCAAGTTTACCAAGGAAGCCAAACTTTACCCAACAATCGTAGTGCTTTGTATGAACGCGCTCTCAGAATCTTGCTAGAAGAGTGGGCAAAACAGAATAGTATTCTACGAGATGAAATATATCAAGGATTTCAAACCGCTTTAGAAGAAATGCTTCTTGCTAAGATTGCTTATAAAGGATTTGAGAAAGATTGGGTGTGCTTTAGTGAAAGAGAACTCATCAATGAAATTAGAGGATTTCTTGTAGAAAACTTGAATGCTCCTGATGATTTGGATGCAAAGTCTGTCTTAAAAGCTATCACTATTCAACAAGGAATTTTAGTCAAAAAAACAGATTCAATTTATGCTTTTTCTCATTTTACTTTACAAGAGTATCTTACTGCCAAACACATCAAAGAAAATAATCTTATCGAACAACTCGTTAAAGAACGTGTTGTGGACAAGACTTGGGAAGAGGTATTTCTATTAGTGGCTGGATTGATGCGTTCAACAGGAGGTGCAGATAAATTGCTTTCTTTGATGGAACAGGAGTCCCAAAAATACATTTATCAGAAAAGAAAAGTCCAAGAACTTTTTAGATGGGCAGCCAATGTAACTTCGGATTTAGGAAAAGGTGATATCCTTCTTAAAAATCGTACAATTGCGATTTTTTTGTCTCGCTTATTGTATACTGAAAATCTTTCTGGAAATAATCCTATCGCCATTAGAAATCGGGATCGTGCTATCTTTGAAATTTACGATTTTATTAGTACATTGTATAGTTTTATCAACACATTAAATATAGAAACTGAATTTAGAGATCTCGATCTTTCTGTTTCAACAAGTTTACAGAAAATCCATAAATATTCTTGTTCTTTGCGCAGAGATCTCAAAATAGATATCAAGAATATTGAGTTGAAAAAGAAAATTTTTAATAAAATAAAAAACATCGATACTCTGAGTAAGAACAGTATGGACTTCTGTAATTCATTAATTACAAATAAGATATTTAAATCGTGCGATTTTCAACCCATAATTTCTCTTGTCAGAAAACTTCAAATAAGAGTTCGCGATCGGGATAAACGATGGCACGATAAAACATATTACGATGCTGCAAATCTTGACCGAACTTGGCGCGAAACTTTGAAACTCAAAAGAGAGCAATGCAATTTAAACAATTTTGATTCTGAATCACTTGTAAAATACTTTAGAATAAATAAACTTATTATTCAATGTCAAATGAGAGCTGTCAAAACTTCACGTAAAGTTTTTTTCCAAATTACAGAACGCATGGTACGCGAACAGAATATTTCGACTTTAGTCATAGATGATGAGTATCAAGATTGTATCGAACAAATTGTTGGAATACTCGATCGAGTTTCGGAATCTTTGGAGGTGTCTAATTCTACTGATGATGACAATGATACTGATGTTGATGATTATGAGAAAATCCAAGCCGAGTATATCAGAAAAACGAAAATAGTGTGTCAAACTATTCGGGAAATAGAAAATAAAAAATTTCTGAAGGCTGCGATTAAAACTATTCTTCAAGAGACAAAAGTGGAAAAGTTTGGAGAATCAATTCCTCATCCTTTAAGAGATTTATTTATTGCTTTCTTGAAAGACTCGATGCAGAAATGGATATATGATATAGATTGAGACGAACAATCAGAGAGTCAAGAAAACAGAGATTTTCTTTTCTTGACTCTCTCAGCACTACGTGAAGATATGCTTTTTTAATTCTATATTATTTTTGGCACAAAATTAAACCAAACCATTCTCGATCGTCCGTTTGTCCTTGCAATACCGATAACCCTAGCGCTTGCAAGTTTTCCCCTAACGTTTCCAAGTCAAACTTGCGGGAAATTTCCGTGAGAATGCTTTCCCCTTGCTGAAATTCTACCGTTAAATCGAGAGATTCCAAGCGAACGCAATGCGATCGCAGACAATCCAAATACATCTCGATCTGGCATTTTTCCTCATTATAAATGGCGCGATGGGCAAAATTATCGAGGTCGAAATTGCCCTGAAAGCGCCAATTGAGATGAGCCAGCATATTAAGATTAAATGCCGCCGTTACCCCTTGCGCGTCATTGTAAGCGGCTTCGAGAATAGCTTTGGGTTTTTGTAGATCGATGCCGAGGAGAAAATAATCTCCCGGTTGTAGGGCGTTGACAATTTGATTGAAAAAGCGATCGCTCTGCTCGGGGGAAAAATTTCCCAAGGTACTGCCTAAAAATAACAGCATTCTCGCGGGAAGAGAAGGGGGAATGAGTCGAGCTAATGCTTGTTCGTAAGTTCCCACCAAACCGCGAATGGTTAAAGCCGGATAATCCTGTAAAAGTTGTTTGGCACTGTCCGTCAAAATTTCGCCACTCACATCAATCGGAACGTAATGTAAGGTAGAATATTCCTGTTGGTAGGCATTGAAGAGAAGACGCGTTTTCGTCGAACTGCCGCTTCCCAATTCCACAAATTCACAATTTCCCGTCTCGCGCAGAATTTCCCCGGCATATTCTTTGAGAATTCCGGCTTCGGTGCGGGTGGGATAATATTCGGGTAAATCGCAAATTTCCTCGAATAAAAGCGAGCCTTTTTCATCGTAAAAATAGCGCGGCGGCAGAGTTTTCAGCTCGTTTTGCAATCCTTGGCGAACATCTCGTCCAGTGTCTGTAGCGTTTGGGGATTTGAGTTCTTCGAGATAGTGAATTTGTAGGGAGTCAAGGGAGAGAGGAGTTGCAGTTATCATGGTTTTGGCAGGTGTGAGAATTGTCTTTCGCACCTTACCAAAAAATGGGGTCTAAAACCTCACCGTTTTACGGCGGCTTTTGAATTATTAATTGAAAAAGCAAAACACCCACAGTATTATTAAACTATGCAATTTCCTTCGGGACGCGATCGACCTCAATTCCCCAAGTTTGCCCCGTATCCACTTTTAACAACACTAAAAGAAGTGTCCAAGATTTCATAAGATTTGCGGATTGCTTCTTCTTCATTGGCAACCATCACAGTATTGCACGTTCCCGACGTATCGATATACCAGTAAAACCAACCCTCGAGGGCGCTAAAATCGCAGCCATCAACCTCATCCTGAAACCCTTCATAGGTTTTCGCGAGGAAAAGAGTTGGAGGAGGGGAGACCGGAGAAACTCGGGCTAATGCGATCGCGGCAGGACAGGCAAATATACTGAGAAGAAAAGTGATGGATAACGCGGGAGAATAGCGATCGAGAATGTTGTAGATTCCTTTAATTTTTGAGAAGAATTTAATCATCGCGGCTAAAAAAGTGACATTTGCAGATTCAGAAGAGTACAAAGAAAAGAGGGAATGAGATTTCAGGAGGTCGGCGATCGCTGTCGAACCGTCAAACACCTTGTTTTTCTGTTCCCGCTTCTTTATTTGTCGGTTACTACGATTCAATTATGACAGTTCCCTTTGTTGACCTTTCTCTTCAACACCAACCCCTAGAAAGCAAGATTCAAGAAGCCCTCATGACCGTCGTTCGACGAGGGGACTTTATTTTAGGACGAGCCGTTGCTGAATTTGAAAGTGCCTTTGCCGCAGCTTCGGGGGTTCAGTATGGAGTGGGGGTGAGTTCCGGCACCGAAGCGATCGCCCTCGGGCTGCGTGCCTGCGGTGTGGCTGAAGGTGATGAGGTGCTCGTGCCTGCCAATACCTTTATTGCTACGGTTATCGGCGTATTGCGAAGCGGGGCAAAACCCGTCTTGGTGGACTGCGATCGCGCAACGGCTTTAATCGATCTCGAAAGTGCGGCACAAGCCATTACCTCTCACACCCGAGCCATTCTCCCGGTTCATCTCTACGGACAGATGGTATCGCCTTCTCGCCTGCAAGATTTTGCCCGCACTCACAATCTTCTCATTTTTGAAGATGCGGCACAGGCTCACTTAGCAGAAAGAGAAGGCGTGAAAGCCGGAGCCATTGGCAAAGCCGCCGCGTATAGTTTTTATCCGAGTAAGAATTTAGGGGCATTGGGAAATGGCGGCATCGTCCTGACGGATGACGAAGCGATCGCGCAGAAAATCCGCTCTTATCGCAACTACGGTGCCTCGAAAAAGTACGTTCACGAGGAATTGGGAACGAATAGCCGCCTCGATACCCTGCAAGCTGCCGTTCTCAATCTCAAACTACCCCATCTTCAAGGGTGGAACGGCGATCGCAATCGTGCCGCCCAACACTACGATAAATCTTTAGCTCCTTTAAACCCCTTGGGAATCGTACCGATACAAAATCAAAGCGATGCGGGACATATCTACCATCTCTACGTCATTCGCCTTCCTTCTCCTTTCAACCGCGACGAAATACAGCAAAAACTCCGCGATCGCGGCATTCAAACGGGTATTCATTACCCCATTCCCTGCCATCTCCAACCCGCTTACCAATTCTTAGGGTATCGGGAAGGCGATTTTCCCCAGTCTGAAGCATTATGTCGCGAAATTCTCTCTTTGCCCATGTATCCGGGGTTAACGACAGAGCAGATCGCGATCGTGGTCTCGGCTTTACAAGAAATTGCCGCCGAGAGCAAAGTTTAATACAAAATAGGGGGTAACTCCGTGGGAGGGGGAGCATTGCGATCGCTCGGAATCGGAGGGGAAGCATCCGGGGGCGTAGGAAGGGGCGGCGCTTCTTCCACCGGAGGCGCTGTTGGTGCGGCGGGAGCTTCGGAAGTCCCGGAAGGCGCTGCGGGTGCACTTGGAGGCGCTGCACCCGCGCCCGCCGCCCCTTCTCGCACAAAAGTATCGATCGCCACGGAGCGGGTCACCGATTTGCCGCTACTATCCGAAGCAACGAGGACGAGAGTCGTCGTCCCCGGTTTTTGCGCCAAAGGCAGGGCGATCGTTCCTTCCGGGGGAACGGTTCCCGGTGAAGGTTTCAATTCCACTTTTAAACCTTCTCCCCCTTGTACTTTCCAAGCTAAAGTGAGTAGAATGGGCTCGCTTTTCAGGGCGACAACATATTTGGGCAGAGCTTCCGCCCCATTGATCGTAAATTCAAGAATCTCGATGGGAATGAGAACGGGTTCGACTTTAATGGGATCTGTTTTTACGGGTTCTAAGGGTTTGGCATCCCGACTGCGAGGAATGGAGATTAATTCAAAAATATAAGTTCCGGGTTGAATAGTTCCCGTGACCACATCGCGACAGGACAACTCAAACTCTTTGATTTGACAAACATCTTGCAAGGTTTCCGGCACGCCCTCACTAAAATCATAAATTTTCAACGGACTGTTAACAATCCCTTCGCGATCGCGCGCGACCAATCTCAACTCTTGCAGTTGTTGAACATTGGCCACTTTCCAATTGAGGCGAATGCCTTTTGGTTGTTGGTTATTTGTTGTTGGTTGTTGGTTATTTGTTGCTGGTTGTTGGTTATTTGTTGTTTGTTGCTCTGGTTTAGGATTAGCGACGGGTAAGCTAAAGTTACTGGGCTGTTCCTTGTTCTCTGTTGTCTGTTGCCTGTTGCCTGTTGCCTGTTGTCTGTTGCTTGTTGCCCGTTCCCCGACGATATAAGTCGGTTGTGTTGAGGTCAATTCCACAACTCGCGGTTGAGGAATGGGAAACATGCGAATAATGTTGGTTTTCATCGAAACCGGACTGTTGCGGGTGCGAAAAATACGATTCCAAAGGCGAGCAAAAAATCCTCGGCGGCGTCGAGGGATAGGCGTTGCTGTTAGGGTAAAGATATAATCTCCGGCTTTGCGTCCGTCGGTGGGAACATTAATACAAATTAATAAATCTTCAATCGTACAAAAATCTTTTAAAACTTCAGGTATTCCTTGAGTGAGATTGTAGGTCACGGCACGGCTGATAACATTGCCCTCTGGAGTCAATCCTTGCACTTTAATGGTTTGCAAGCGATTGGGATTGGCAATTTGCCAATTGAGGCGAATGGGCCGCCCATTTTCTTCACTATAAAAGCTGCTTTGGGGAGAAAAGTCAGCAATCTCGGGCGGTGCGGGGGGACGGGGAAATAAGAGCCAGACGAGGAAGATCAAACCCCCCAAGGTTAATAAAGCGGCTAAAAAGACTAGCACAAATTGCCACCACGGGCGGCCTTCAATAATTAAAACCCCCGGAAAGCGATTGCTAATCAGGGGCAGTTCCTCGAGATCTTCAATTTCAATGGCAAAATCTACGGTCTGCGCGAAAAACGATCGCTTCCACAGTTTCATCACCTCAACTTCTACGCTGAATGCTGCCGAGCCCGTGGGGGCGAGTTTGAGCTGTTCGGGTTCGACGGTAAAAATATAGCGCTTTTCGTCTTCCACTCCCGTCACCTTCACCCGCACGTTGCGATCGGTATTGCCGCTATTGTGGAAAAACAGCGTATAGAGTCCGGGTTGGTTTTTAATTTTGCCAATGATGGTGGCCAGTTCGACGGTGAGGAGATAAACTGGGAGAACTTGGATGTAGATAACATCGAGGAGAATAAGATCGGGATTATTCGCAGATTTAAGCGAGAGTGTCGGGGTATAAATGCCCGCTTTCGTATTGGCGGGGGGCGTCACGATTAAACGAATCGTACCGCGATCGCCGGGGTTGAGTTCCAAGCGCTGTTCGGCAATCAACAATCCCCCCGCCGAAAAGCCTTCTTCGTAAATGATTTTGTACCATTCTTTCGCCAAATCGGGACAGAGCAGACGAAAGCGATCGACACGATCGGAACGATTATCGACAACAACCGTCACTTCAAAGGATTGTTCTTGTTGTAGGGGGATGGGACTGTCCGAAGTCGTGGGAGGGGAGAGGATGAAGGTGGGATCGCTCGAGACGCGAGATTCTTGCACGTAAGGCAGAACCTGCATGCGGCGATCGAGGAGAATGGGAGTCTCTTCGGGATAGTGTTGGGGTGCATCAACGACGAGAACGTATTCGTAGTTACCGGGGGGGGTATCGATAGGAATGTCA
Organism: Spirulina sp.; assembly: GCA_051439525.1. Lineage (GTDB taxonomy): Bacteria > Cyanobacteriota > Cyanobacteriia > Cyanobacteriales > Spirulinaceae > CCY15215. The sequence goes on from JBFRWJ010000544.1 coordinate 8,536, forward strand.
AATTTAAACAAGACTTCGCTACTCTGCCCCTGACCTAAAGCCAAACGCTGTTCTGGCAGGATGCACCATTCTCGAACGAGTCCGGAGGTTTCGTCAATCAAAACATCGATAGAAGGACTTTTATCCGCATCATTGACAATCGTGACGCTAAGTTCGGCAGTTTCTCCCGCCGTGACAGAAATATCTCCCAAGGGATTGAGAATAATCCCGAACGGTCCGCCAATCGCGTGCGAGTGTTGTGTTCGTGTTGCTTGGGGATCGACCATTGTTGTTATTGGTTATTGGTTGTTTGTTATTGGTTGTTTGTTATTGGTTGCCGATCGCATCGCAACTCAATTCGGGCAAGCGTTTGGTTCGATTGACTCGGATTTGGGTATCGTCACCGCCACTCGCGACATAGAGCCAATCTTTGCTTTGTCGGGTCGCAACGCTATTAATTTTGGGATAAACCACTTCTGGGTTGAAGAACCAGCCTTGGCGAATGGGATAAGAACGCTCCAGTTCAATGCCGTTGGGATATTGCCTCCCCGCTCGAGCGCCGTCTGGAGAAAGGGGCCACAGCACCACTCGACCGTCATCCCCCCCACTGGCCAAATAACAACCATCTCGGCTGAAAGACACCGATCGCACGGGCCGTTTGCCGTGACCGTCAGACCAGCGATCGATAATTTGGCAACTGCGCGGACTGTACATGCAGTCCTTCAAATCCCAAATGGTAATTTCCCCTTGATTGTTGGCGGTAGCAAGGAGGCCGGGACGCAGATCGGCGGTGGTAATGCTAAAAATATAATCGTTTTCTCCGCTTTCGCTTTCGCGATAGGGCAAGATCCGGGTATTATTCGTTCTCAGATTCCACAGCACCAATTGATTGAAACGTCCGGCAACGGCGAGGATATTGTCTTTGCGGTCTACAAATTCCAAGGCATACACGGCAAAGTCCATCTTTTGTTCTCGCACGGGACGCTTGGGGGGACGATTGTTGATGCGCAAGTCGTCAAGGGTATATTCGATATCCCATTTCAAGATCGTACCGCTTCCATGACCGCTAAAAAGAGAAAGAGAATCCCGGGTAAAAGTCAGCGCTAAAACTCGGTCGGCTTTGTTATGAGCGAAGGATTCGAGACGGCGATTTCTGGACAGGGCATCCCACAGTTGAATGTCCCCATTTTCCAAACCCGCCGCGATCTCATTATTGTTGACGGGTTTGTAACGGACGACTCGCACGGCTTTATCGGTTTTGCCAACAGTGCCGATTTCTGGATTCATAAAGTTCCAAGGATCGAACCCGCTAATATCCCACATGCGAATGGTGAGATCCGTCGATCCGCTAATCACCGAACTCGCCTCCCCATTCACGGCAACGGAGTTGATCGCAACGCTATGGCCGAACCAAGGGTTGTTCGGGTTATAGTAGGATAGCCGCCAAGCTAAGTACAGTAAGGCCGGAATCCCCAGTACGATGCCCCAAAGGGGAAGCATGGGAGCAACGTTGACTTTTAAAAACTGTCGTCCCGGGTTGGTCTTACCCAAGCGTCGATCCGAGAGGATCGCCTCAAAGTTGAGAGACCATTGTTTGCCCAATCCCAAGAGAGGACGGCGCGATCGTGCGGTTACTTCGACCGATTTACGCTCTCCGGGCATCAGTTCTAATTGTTCGGGTTCGATTTGTAAAAAGGTGCCGCGAGGTGTTTCTCCTCCCTCTTCCAGTTGCGCGACAATTTTCTGCTCGAGGTTGCTGCAGTTGTCAAAATCGAGTTGAAATTTAACCGGAGGCGCGTGCCAACCGGGCAACCAACCCCGTTTTTGGGGAATCTTGTCTTGTTTCTTCTCGCAGTTAAACAAGATCGTCCCTTGGGGGGCAATTTCGAGCTGAGCCTCAATGAAACTGGGTGGCGCTTTTTGCCGACTGGCTTGAATTTTAAACGGATACACTCGGGCGATCGCTTCTTGGGTTGGGGGCAGTTGACAAGAAAAAAAGGTTTCCAATTCTTTCCCCGCCCCCACCGTCGCGTGTTTTTCCAGTCCTCCCTCGATCCACTTCGGGTTTAATCCTTGCAAGCGCAGGGTAACATTAGCGGCCAGTTGGCTGGGGTTGAAGACTTCGAGGGGAATATCGAGTTGCTCTCCGGGTTTGGCGAGAAACTCTTTGACAGGCATTGTCAAAACG
>JBFRWJ010000545.1:0-4768 GCA_051439525.1 Spirulina sp.
CTCTCCCCTCTGATGCGGTATAAGTAGGCTGTCCCCAGATTATTTTGCGTCATTGCCCATTGTTGGGGAAAAGCGGCACGGGTGTAGACATCTAAGGCGGCTTCGTAGGCGGCGATCGCTTTTTCTAAGTTCTCCCCTCTCTCCCCTCTGATGCGGTTATTGTAGGCTGTCCCCAGATTATTTTGCGTCATTGCCCAATCTTCGGGAAAGGCATCGGGGGTACGGACTTGTAAAGCGGCTTGGTAGCAGGCGATCGCCCACTCCAGATTCTCCCCCCGCTCTCCCCGGATGCGGTTATTGTAGGCATTCCCCAGATTATTTTGCGTCATTGCCCATTTTTCGGGAAAGGCATCGGGGGTATAGACTTGTAAAGCGGCTTGGAAGCAAGCGATCGCCCACTCCAGATTCTCCCCCCGCTCTCCCCGGATGCGGTTACGGTAGGCATTCCCCAGATTATTTTGGAGCGTTGCCCATATTTGCAAGGCTTTCTCTTGGGTGAAAACGGTGGAAATAATTTCATAGCCAGCTATTCCGATTTCGAGGTTATCTGCTCGACTCCCCAAGGGAAATTGTTGAATTAAATTGGCAAAGTTACCAATATCTGCGGCTATACTAAACGCTCGTTCTTCCTCGATTTCACTTAAAGTGTGGCTTGCCCATGTTTGCAATATCCGGGCAAAATTCACATCTAATTTCGCTAAATTCTGTTGTAGCAAGGGATAAACTACCGAGGGATCGCCCTTGCTCTCTGAAGTCGCTTGCAACACCGCCATTAAAAACCGAAAATACTCTTCCGGTGTGGCGTTGGTTGGGGTGTTGGGCGCAAGCATTGCGCCCCTACGGTCGTTGGTTGGGGTGCTATTGTGGAGATATTCTGCCAACTGTTGCGCGAGATCCCGCAGAAAACCCGCCTCGTTTTCCCGTCCTTCCCCCTGCAACTGTTCCGCCATCTGTTGGCAGACCCGCAGGAAATCTGCATCAATCAGTTCTCGGTGTCGATCGAGAATTGCATTTTCCTCCCCCTCGGGACAACTCAGCAACTCTTGAATGAGATCGAGATAGGCTCGTACCCGTTGTTCGTCCATACCCCACACGACGGCACAATATGCTTCTATTTTAGTCCTCGATAACCACTATTGACCTGACAGTACAATAGCGTTGACCCTCCCCGCTCTAAAGAGACGGGGATTCGGAAGCAGTCCAGTAACGGACTCTTACAGGCGTGGTCAAAGCGCCGCTACTGACTCCTTTAAGACATAATCCTAAAGTTGCCGCTACTTTTCTCAAAATGTTGGCTGCACCGTTACAGTCAGCGTTAATTAAGTTACCATCCCCAGAACGGTACAATCCTCTTTTTACTCGTTTCCCTGATGGTTTCCAGCTTTCGGGTTTTGCACCGAATGTTGGCAAGAAATCATCATCTAAAAACGACGCTTGCGAGGTGTAACTCTCTTCGGTTTCTACGAACTCTATCCCGTACAGTTCGCACAATTGCTTGATGCGGTCTTTGAGTTTAGCCGTGGGAATTTGTACGAACTTTTGATTGTTTTTTGCGCCGATATCAATGCCATTTTTTTGACCTTTGTTCCAGCCAAAAACAATCCAACCAATGCCATTTTCCAAGCAATGATCGACAACCAATCTCGCCGCTTTATTGACCGCATCTCTCATTTGACGATTGCGCTTTTCAGTGATGCGAGATAGCCGCTTACTCCAAAATCCTTGGGGTTTTCCTTCCTTTATCGTGGCAATCTGTTTGTTGTACCATTGATTGACCGATTTGAGGTGTTTACCATCAACAATAAAACTCGTTCCCACGTTACTGACACAGGTTAACCAGTTGTCTAACCCGTGGTCAATCCCCAAGACTTTGCTCTTATCGACTTCGATTTGTTGAGGTTCTAATTTGTACACCCACTCGACATAAAAGCAACCGTTACGAGGGAGAATTCTGATTTCTCGAATCTTCTTAAAGTCGAGATTAGTGGGAAATGGAAGGAAGAAAGCCTCGACTTTAAAAGCTGCTTTTACCTTCAAACCGAGAGGAATTCGGACTCCTTCTTCTTTGAGTTTCAATGCCTGTTTGGGATAGGTTATAACTCCCATTCCTCTCTTTTTTCGGTAGTTAGGCAGTCGCGGACGGTTTTCTAGTTCTCCTTGTTGGTAGTTCTTAGAAAGTTCCTTAAAAGATTTAAAGGACTCGGCGACTCCTCTCAGAGTTTGTTGGGCGGCTTGAGCAAAGAGAAATTTAAAGTTTTGATTTTGTTTTAGCTGCTTTTCGAGATCATATTTTCCGGGAATACAGCCGCATTTAAAGTACCACTGACGAGCGAGATATATTCCACAATTAATCAGCTTGTTTGCGGTTCTACAAAGATACTCTAAAAAAGGCAGATATTCAGGGTTTTTTATTAAATTTTGTTGACATCCATACATTGTATTTTACCTCCCTCTTGAACAATAGCAAAAAATTGTAAATTTATCAATCTTTTGCTACAATAAATTATCCAAGATACAGGCGGCTAAAGCCGCCGTGTCGATTTTCTCCCCCGCTCTAAAGAGACGGGGAAACCCTCAAGCTCCCGCTCTTTTCTCGTATAGCCTCTCTGGCTGGGAAGTAGCGAGTAATGCGCGAGAATTTCAGGACTTACGCAGTGTCACGAGATTTCGCCCCCCTAGAGCACCGATTCAGTAACCGTATAGGTTGAGAATTTTAGCGATCGCCTATCGCTGAAAGCCTTGATTTTCTGTCCAAATTCTACGCCCCCAACTTCAAAAAAAATATTAGTGAATCGGTGTTCTAGCCCCCCAAATCTGGGGGGAACCAGACCAGAAGTCCCCCAATTTTGGGGGGAACCAGACCGGAAGTCCCCCAAAATTGGGGGATTTAGGGGGCAAGGTGCGTAAGTCCTAAATTTTTCGGAAAAACTCGGTTTCCGGGTGTAAGTGTTATTGAATTCCACCCCAGCACATTTTTTATCAATCGGGAGTAGATCGTGAAACAAGCTACAATTTTGGGACTGAGTGCTTTTCTAGCCATGACAATGCCGTTGCAAGCGGAAACCGTGCAACCTACCCCAGTCGCGATAGAATCTAAAATTGTTCGCATTCCCCCCCAGAGTGCGATTTTCGTAACCCTGTCCGCTACAGAAGAAATCGATACGGGTGGAAAACAGCAACGTCCGGTGACTTTAACAGTGACGCAACCCGTTTTGGATGTTACGGGAAACATCGGGATTCCGATCGGCTCCAAAATCGACGCTCGATTAAGTCCCATCCGCAAAGATAAAATGGCGGTCATCAATGCAGAACGTTTGGTCATTGGCAGTCGCATTATTCCCATCCAAGCCAAAAGTGATAGGATGCCGAGCGAAAGAATTGTAATGGGAGCCGAAAACGAGAGAGGATGTCAAGTTGGCGGTCGCGTTACTCCCGACTTTGCTTATATTTTAGGCGAGAGAAATGGTAGAAATGCCCTCGGGGGAAACGTGGCGATTAATTGTACGATTCCCATTTTCTCCCGCGATCGCGTTTTCGATCGCGCTACATTTACGGCCGGTAAAGAGTATTTGCTCGTTTTGGAAGAGGAAGTGACCTTCCCGCAAGAACTTTTGGCAGCTCACTCGGCACTCTTAGAAAGACAGTGACATCCTCCTCTGTCGTTGAGAAACCCGACGTTGGAGTTTTCTTAATCTCTCTTCGGATTTCCTTAAATAGCGAAGAATCTCTATCTCTCCGGGTAACAGAGTTATTGATGGAATTGTCGAATCTCGCTGGGGAGAAAGCCAAAGTGTCTCCGAAAGTCCCGCGAGAATCTGCCGAGGTGCCTGAATCCACGATCTAGGGCAATGGTAGTGATTTGCTCGGTTTTCGATGGCACAGTAGTCAGTTTTCTGCGCACGGCTTCCAGCCTCTGTGCGAGGATGTACTGTGAAGGAGAAAGCCCCAATTCCTGACGGAATAGCCTCTGGAGCGTGCGTTCGCTTACATTCGCGTGCTGGGTTAAGTCGGAGATAAGAATAGATTTATCAATGTTGGCGGCTATGTAGTCCTGTGCACATATCAGAGGCTTGCGTTTTTCCCGATGACCAAAAAGACTGGCTTCTTCCAACGGTTGATTCTCGATCGCTATTTGGGTTAGGCACTCGAGCAATAGTGTATCCAGATCGCGCTCGAGATCTATATCCAGATGTGTTTGTGTACGGGCTTCTATACAAACCTTGAGTTTAGCTTTACTGGCGCTATCAATGGGAAATAAGAAGGTCTTGGATGAACGAAGTTTGTCGAATTGAGCAGACTCTGGTGAGTAGTCTAAGATTAGAGACCACGGAACTGCAAACGACATCATCTCCGCGAAATTGCTCGTCACGATGTGAATGTCGGCACCGGGTGGAATGAAATATAGCTCACCCTTCTCAGGCTCGAGTCCATTGAGTCGGAAGCATTCGTTAGAAAGGCGCAGGAGGAAAGTGCAGTATCCCTTTGCAGCTGCACCTCGGATTTCAATGGGATGCCTAATTCGCTTCTGGATCAACACGGTATTATTGTTTAGCACACCGCTTATGACATTAGCTTGCATTTTACCCGGAGTAAGTTGTAAGTAAGATGCTTGGTAGTCAAGTTTACGTGCCGTTTCAATAAGCTGGTCAATATCTTGGTATTGGTATCTGGTAATTTCCATGATTTGATTCTCACGAACGATAAGCGATCGCTACATATTCTTAGTGAATTATAATCATTTATTCATAATTTGATGGCTCTTCCAATC
>JBFRWJ010000546.1:0-7894 GCA_051439525.1 Spirulina sp.
GATGTGTATAAGAGACAGGATTACCACGGGCTGCCAATAAGGGTAAATCCGCTCCAAAAATAGGGATGAAGGAAAGAGCGATCGCCTAATTTTGCCAATTCGGGAGTGAGGGGAAAACTTGTCCCGGAAATGAAAATATCGCTCCCTTCTAACCTCGTTTCTCCCCGTAATAGAGCCAATTGTGCTTGACGCAAAGCTTCGGCTTTAATGGGTGCATCTCGCAAGCGATCGTAAAAGGTTCCCATCAAGGCGAGAGTGCCTGCATCGTCAACATACCACAAACTCCCCAAAGCAGATTTAACCCCCGCCGCCACAGCCAACCCGGCAAAGCCCAATTCTGCTTCTATATCTCCCAATGCCGTGCGACAAGCACTCAACACTAATAATTCCGTCGCGGGATTGTCGAGATTTAAGGCTCTCATGCGATCGAGAGGAAGTTTGCGATCGCCCAAGACAATATAAGATTCCTCGGGTTTTCCAGCCTTGAATTCGCCGTGGGTGCCCAAATGAACGATCCCATAAGGGGTTTGCTGGCGTTCTCTTTTGAGTTGTTCGACGGTAAATCCCTCATTGAGAATAAATTCTCCCGGCCAAGATTGGTCGATAATCTCTAATTCTAAGGGGACGGCGGGTAAAGGATCTCGGTTGGCAAACTCAGAAGCGCCCATGGCGAGGATTTCAACATTCCTCACATCTTTATAGATTGTATCCGTGAGAGAAAGTCCGGGCATTAAACCGAGGCTATAATGTTCGATGAGAAAATTCTCGCCATCGTGCAGGGCAGCCATGGGCAGCGATCGCAAACCTGCCGTTAAAACAAAGGCTATATTATCGATTTCTCGCGCCTCGAGGTCGGCTTGCAGGGGAGAAATGAACCATTGGTACAATTGACGAGAGGAAGCCAGAAAAGAGGTGGGACGGCGAACGTTAGTAATGGTGCGTTGGAATTGTTGGGCTTGTTTCATCACACGCTCTCGGGTCGCTGCGGGCAATTGTCGCACGACCACCTCCCCGTTAGCCGTGACGAGAATCAATTGTAAAATATCGCGATCGCTTATCGTTGAGTTCCGAGCTAATTCTAAGGGAAAATTCTCCGCAGAGGCAAAGAGAGTTTCTGAAGGGCGATCGCTAAGGGTTGAGGCGGAAAATATCGTATAAATAAGAGCGGGATTCTTCCCCGTTTGTTGGGCGATATCCCGCAAGATTTCTTGCGATCGGGCGAGAGTTGGGGTCTCGACATCGTTCAAGTTAAAATGTTCTATAAATTCCTGCGCGATCGCGGCTTCAATTTCCTCCATGCCGGGATCGAATAAAGAATTGCCCGAATGATTTTCTACGAGAAGGTTTTCATCAAGGTTTTCATCATTGAATAATGGATGGGTTTCATGGCATTCAAGGATACAAGAAAACGCCGAATCAAAGGTTGATATACTGGCACTGACCGTTGCTGTATTGGCAGAGACGACATCACTGACATTGACATCAAAAAGCGCGATCGTACCGGAAAAATCGGGTGTTGGAGCATAAATTAAAATATCTCCTGAAGAGATGGAGATTGAAGGTCCCGCGATCGTCTCGCCATTTAATGTAAATGTGCCGAGATTGGTCAAATTGTCCAACGTGAAAATCAGATTATCTGAATCGACATCATTAGCTAAAGCTGCTAAATCATCATAACTGAAAGTTAGAGTCTCTCCCGCATTACCTGTTGCCAAAAATGCGTCGATCGTTGGCGGAGTGTTAATGGAAGTAATGCTAATATCCGAAGGCGTACCCGAGGCAAGTCCTCCATTTGCCAGTACGGGAAACGAACCGGAAGCAAGCTGAGATGAGGTATTAAGCGCCCCTGCCGTGCCATTTGCCGTCGAACCTCCCACTGTAAAATCAATATTATCAAACCCTCCATCATGAGTAATGCTAATCGTTCCCGCACTATCGATCGTACTGCCATTGGTTAACGTTCCCGAGCCTCGCACCAGTCCGTAAGCATCGATCGCGACATTTCCGGCGGTATCGTTTGAGGTGGCCTTGATGGTAATAAAGGTAATATTGCTGCCCGGGGTGCGTCCCGAAGTAATTCTAACATCACCTGCCTCTGCTGGTGCCATATCCGCATTCGTTGCCGAGGTGTCGATCTCGCCAGCAATATCAATTGAACTTCCTGCGGTGAGAGTAATTTCTCCTCCGAGTGCCTCACCAGAACCAGAATTATTAAGTGCGTTGGTATCGAGACTTCCCGTGGCGATCGTCCCTCCCGCCTGCATGGTAATATTTCCACCGAGTGCCGATCCGTTTACAGTTTTGGATGTGTCGATCGTCGCTCCGGTTGTATCGATATTCCCTTCCGCAATCAGAGCCACATTGAACTGATTACCAACAGTTGTGTCACCATTGGTAATATCTGCATTAACGAAAATATCATCGGCAGCATTGAGGGTTAATGTTAATCGGCCAGTAACAGTTGTTGGATTAATGGCTGTTTTGACAGTAATATCTCCATCTCCATCGCCCGTACTTCCTGTCGTAATCGTAACATTCAATCCTCCAGATAAAGCTCCCAAAATGTCTGCAACATTAACTGTTGCATCGTCGTTTGTTGGAGTAAAAACACCACTGCTAAAACTGCCGCCACTGGTAATATTGGTAATCGTAACATTGCGAGGATCGAGCAACCATTCTCCCGGATTTCCCGATACGGCACTGGCATCCACAGAAATACCAAATACGTCTAAATAATCTTTACCTGATGTTTCAATAAAGCCGCCATTTCCACTATTTTTTCCGCCCCTCGCGCTAATCGTGCCATAAAATCGAGTTGCTTCATCTGCCCAAACAATAACCGTTCCTCCATGTCCCATACTTTTAGCATCAGCATTGATGACAACATTTTCTCCTCCGAAATTAAAGCGAGCATTGGCAACTGTTCCGTTTCCTAAATAATCGCCTCCAATGCGAGCAATTCCTCCTCCCGTCTCTCCAGAAACATCAATAAGTGCATTATCGAGTAAAGCAACTTTATCCCCTAATAAATGAACCGTCCCGCCTTGTCCTATCGTTCCCGAACTATCTATAATTCCCGTTGAAATTGCTGTCCCTGAAGAAAAAGGCACAACCGTCCCAGAATCATTAAATTCTACCGTTCCATCTCCATTTACCGACAGTCCCGTCTCATTTCCTGTCAACAATTCCGGCAGATCGATCGCTTGAAACGGAAGGATATTTCCCTGACTATCTCGCGGGGGGTCAAATTCCAAACTTAATAATTTTCCCGGTTGAGAAATGCGGAGCGTACTGCTTCCGGGGACGGCAGAAATGAGAATGTTCCCGCTTGCAGTGGCGAGAGTTCCTGTATTGATAATCGTTCCAGCTAACAAGGTTAAATTTTGTTCGGGATTTAGGGTTAAATTGCCGGCATTAATAATCGTTCCGGATGGTTCTAAATCGAAAGCAAATCGAGCGGGTTCTCCGTTTAACTCTGGGTAATTGTTACTGCCAAAAATATTAAACCAATCTTGACCGCTAAAACCAATTCCCGTCGCTGTTGTTGCGGTAAAGTCTCCCGGAACATTTAAACTCGCTCCGGCACCGAAAACAATCCCTGCCGGATTGAGCAAATACAGGTTGCTCGTCCCTCCCGTGACTTCAATTAAGCCATTAATAATCGATGGATTTCCGCCAACAATGCGACTCAAAATATTTTGAATTTGTGGATTGCTGAGAAACTCGGCAACTTGCCCGGAAGTGAGTCCAAATTTCTCGAAACTGTGAAATAAATTTGTTCCGTCTCCCGATAATGTACCGCCATCAATGGTAAAGCGATCGCCTGTCAAATTGACCGTTGTTTTCGCTTCATCATTTGCGGACATAATCGATTGAGCCGTTACTTTAAGGTTGAGATTTAAAGCAAGAACGCCCAGAACTGAGAGAATCGAGATTGATAAATATTGCGATCGCATAGGAGCGGCCTCTCTTGGGTTATTGGCAGAAGTTCATCCTTCATCCTTCATCCTTTATCCTTTATCCTTCATCCTTCATCCTTTATCCTTTATCCTTCATCCTTCATCCTTTTGCAATTCTTTTATCTTTTGTAAATACTGCCTCCATTTTACCGCCAATTCAATATCGGTAAAGGGAATTTTAATCGATCGCTCGGAATTAATCAAACAAAATTCTAATGCTGGCGATCCCTTGCGGGGAAGATTTTCTTCATCATCAATAACGCGATCGCTCACTAATAAGCGAATTTTTTCGACATCTTGTAAAGAAAAAGTTTGTAAATCGATCGGGGCTTTGCGAGTGGGTTTTCCCCAAGTCACCTCACAACCTTTGTGAGCCAAAACGGCATAAAGATCGTATTTGGCATTATCAAAATTTTCCGCCCACTTTTGATACGCCTCTACTTTTTGATATTCATTCCATCCCGCCCAAGCTAACCCAAAAAATCCGAGCAGTAAGGGCAACCAGAGTAACCCGCGTTCCATAAAATCATTTAGAATTAAACTTTAGATCAATTATAAACGATTTAAAAACTCAGGTTAAAATGCCCACCAAAACCCTCGAATCGATTTTAGATAATGCCCTCATCGGGAAAGATATCTCCTCAGAAGATGGAGTCTTTCTGCTCAAACAGACCCATCCCGACGCGATCGCCTCAATCCGAGCAACCAGCGATCGCCTCCGCCAGCGTCAAGTGGGAGAGACGGTCACTTATGTAGTCAACCGCAATATTAATTTTACCAACATTTGCGAACAGCATTGCAATTTTTGTGCCTTTCGTCGGGATGCGGGACAAGAGGGGGCATACTGGTTGGACTGGGGACAAATCTTAGAAAAAACTGCCGATGCCGTCAAACGCGGAGCGACAGAAATTTGCATGCAAGGGGGATTGAATCCAGCAGCGAAAATCGAGGGCCAATCTCTACCTTATTATCTGCGTTTAGTGGAAATCATTAAAACCGAATTTCCTCAAATTCACCTCCATGCGTTTTCCCCTCAAGAGGTGCAATTTATCGCCCGAGAAGACGATTTATCCTACTCTACTGTTATTCAAGCATTACAGGAAGCTGGAGTCGATTCCCTGCCCGGAACCGCCGCAGAAATTTTGTGCGATCGCGTCCGACGCATAATTTGTCCGGAAAAAATTAATACAGCAACTTGGTTAGAAATTATCGAAACCGCTCACAAATTGGGACTGTATACTACCAGTACCATGCTTTCGGGTCATATTGAAACCCCCGAACAACAAATGATTCATTTAGAACATTTACGCAATTTACAACAAAAAGCCATGCAAAACAACTATCCCGCTCGATTTAGCGAATTTGTTTTGCTCCCCTTTGTCGGTGAATTTGCTCCCCCTCATTTACGCCGTCGCGTGAGACGAGATCAACCGGATTTAGACGCAACTTTATTATTAATGGCGGTGGCACGAATTTATTTAGGGAATTGGATTGTCAACCATCAACCCAGTTGGGTGAAATTGGGATTAAAAGGGGCAACAGAAGCCTTAAAATGGGGCTGTAACGACATCGGCGGCACCCTGATGGAAGAACATATTACCACCATGGCCGGGGCGCGAGGCGGGACGAATATGACTGTAGAATCCTTACAACAAGCAATTTTAGCGAGCGATCGCCCCTATCGAGAACGAATGACCCTTTATTCATTAAAATAATGCTGAAAGATTGACCATGACCGATCCCTTAGTTAACTATCTCCAATCTCCCCGATCGATTCGAGATCGGTGCAATCTCTTATTTGAATTTGTTCGAGAGGGACGATCGCCTTATTTTTGCTATCATCGCGATCGCCTCGATCGCGTCGTGGATTTTGTCATCAAGATCGCACGGGAATCCTATCCCGATCTCGATATTCCCTTTCACAGTCGTTGGCGACATTTTGAGATGGGAAATATTTCCCGGTTGGAAGAATTAGAAACGGCGATCGCGTCTCATTCCCCGCAAGAAAAAGCAAAAATTAAATTCGATCTGGCGATCGTCAGCGTTTTATTAGATGCCGGTGCGGGATCTCAATGGCAATATCGGGAAGTCGAAAGCGAGCAAATTTTTCAGCGATCGGAAGGGTTAGCGGTGGCCAGTTTTCGCCTGTTTCAACAGGGATTATTTTCTAGCGATCGCGATCGTCCTTTCCAAGTCGATGCCAAAGGACTGCAAAGATTAACCCCCGAAAGTTTAGCAACCGGATTTCAAGTCAACGAGACCAATATCTTAGTTGGATTAACAGGACGGTGGCAACTCTTACAAAAATTGGGGTTGGTTCTGTTAAAACAACCCCAATTCTTTGGCGAAAATCCTCCGCGCTTGGGTAATTTAATCGATTATTTATTAGTCAAAGTACAAGATGAGAATATTTTAGCCGCAACAGAAGTTTTTCAAGCAATCTTAGCAAGCATTGGTGAGATTTGGCCGGGACGATTTGTCCTTGACGGGGTAAACTTAGGGGATGTTTGGCAACATGAAGCGATTGGCGGCGATCGCTTTGTTCCCTTTCACAAACTCTCTCAATGGTTAACTTATTCTCTCCTCGAACCCCTAACAGAATTAGGCGTTAATATTCGCGATTTAGATCGTTTAACCGGACTGGCAGAATATCGCAACGGTGGATTACTTATCGATTTAGGCGTATTGGAAGTCAAGCGATCGGAATTACTAAAATCGTCTCATTTACCCAGTTCCGAATTCATTGTTGAATGGCGTGCTTTAACCATCGTGCTTCTCGATCGCATTGCTGAAAAAATGCGGCAAAAATTGGCTTTAACTGCTGAAGAACTTCCCTTAGTTAAAGTTCTACAAGGAGGGACGTGGATGGCGGGACGAAAAATTGCTCGCGAATTGCGATCGCAAGGAAATCCCCCGATTTCACTGCAAAGCGACGGCACCGTTTTTTAACACCGATAACTGATAACTGTTCACTGTTCAATAGCAATAACGCGATTTCGTCCCGATCGTTTTGCTTGATAAAGCCCTTTATCGGCACGGCGAATAATATCATCAATCCTTCGATCTCCAACTTGATAGCTCGAAACCCCAATACTGGTCGTCACTCCGATCATTTTCTCCAAATGAAAAAATTGCATTTCAGCAATGTTTTGTCCGATTCGTTCCGCAACTTCTATTGCATCTTTTAGATTGGTCTCCGGAAGTAAAACGACAAATTCTTCGCCACCAAAACGGCCAAAAGAATCCACCGATCGCAGAGCATTTGCTGTCACCTTTGCGATTTTTTTCAGAACGTCATCGCCAATCTCGTGACCGTAAGTATCATTAATATTTTTAAAGCGATCGAGGTCGAGCATTAAGATTGAAAAAGGACGGTTGTAGCGACAAACCCGCCGAAATTCTCGTTCTCCCAGTGCTAAAAGATAACGACGATTGGAAATTCCCGTCAAGGGATCGGTTGTGGCTAACTTTTCGAGTTCTGCGAGGGCTTTTTTTAATTTATCTCGCGTATATTTTAATTCTAGATGAGTTTTCACCCGAGCTAGCAATTCTCTGAAATTAAAGGGCTTGGTAATATAGTCTACCGCTCCTTTTTCAAAGGCTTGCAGTAAATGATTTTGCTCATTACTTGCTGTTAAAAAAATAATAGGAATGTCACAATAATCGGCATCAGATTTTAAGATTTCGCATACTCTTAATCCATTCATCTCCGGCATCATTAAATCTAATAAAACTAAATCGGGATGAGCTTTAGAAATTCGTTCTAAGGCTTGTTTTCCACTTATTGCAAAAGTGGTTGCATAACCTGCATTATCTAAAATTTCCCCAATAATTTGCAGATTACTCGAAATATCATCAACTACTAAAATCAAGAAGTCACTCGAATTAAAGTCTTTCATTATATTGTTAAAAATCAGATCGGGAGAAGACCTGTC
>JBFRWJ010000547.1:0-4745 GCA_051439525.1 Spirulina sp.
CCCTCATCCTTCATCCTTCATCCCTCATCCTTCATTCGTTCGCGATCGCAAAAGAATTGCCGCAACTACAGGTTTTTAAAGCGTTGGGGTTATGGAAGCGAAACCCTCCTCCCATTAAATCTTGGGAATAATCGAGTTTTAGCCCGTTAAGATAGCGATCGCTATCTTCGTCAACAATAATGGAAATGCCTTCGCTTTCGTAGCGGCGATCGCTCTTCTCGACAACTTCGGCAAATTCTAAACCATAATAAAACTCCGCACAGCCCCCCGCTTTGACACGTAAGCGGAGTTGACCGTCCGGGTTATCGCAGGTCGCTTGCAAGCGACGGATTTCATGAGCGGCAGCTTGACTTAAAACAATCATAGATTTGGGTAATCGGTAATCGGTAATCGGTAATCGATTCGGCTCTTCCCCATCACCCATTACCCATTACCATTTAATTTCGCTTGTAATCGTCTTGGAAGCGAATAATATCATCTTCTCCCAAATATTCCCCATTTTGAATCTCGATAATGACCAAATTAATCGATCCCGGATTCTCTAAGCGATGTGCCGTACATTGAGGCACGTAAGTTGATTGATTGCTGGATAAAATCGAAATATCTTCCCCACAGGTTACCTTAGCCGTACCGGAGACGACGATCCAATGTTCGCTGCGATGAGAGTGCATTTGCAAGCTGAGACGATGGCCGGGTTTGACTTCAATGCGTTTGATCTTATACCCGGAGCCTTCTTCGAGAACGGTGAATGTTCCCCAAGGACGCTGAGTGGTTGCAGGATGGGCGTTTTCTTGAGGAGCAGGTGTTGCTAAGGAGAGTTTGGGAGTTTGAGAGATTTCTTGAAGCTGAACCATAGTAATTTTCCGGCTAGGTGGCGCGATCGCGGCTTAATGATTTTTTATGGATTTTCTACTTCTCAACCATAGCAAACCCATTTTTGGAGACGCTAGCAAAAATCCCCCATTTGCGAAATATCTAACAACTCTTTACGAAAGTCGGAATTTTCTTAATCAAACTTTCAAAAAACTGGCGATCGCTATCCATCATTCCCTTACCCCTTGAGAGGAATGCGATCGCATTTCTGCCAGTCTGTTGGCGATCGGTCGCTTTTCTCCATCTCTTCTCAGTACTTGATTGGTGCTTTATTTTACTCAGTATCTTTACTGAGCTGCAATCTCAGAGTTATATGAAGATTCGGTAAAAGACTGATAAAGTTTCCGTGAAATTTCGGAGAAACTCCAGCCAAAATGCAGTTGACTGGATTATAAAGGAATTAGCTTCCAAGAAAGAAAAAGAAAAGGAGAATTCTAGAAATACACGGAGCTACAATGAAACCTTTACGAATGACTTGGTTGGGGTTGATGACCGCAACTCTTGCTCTCGGCTTTACTCCAGCAGTGAATGCGGCATCTTTGATTACTAGCGGAACTTGGACCAATGCGACTCCACTGGTGGATGGCATAGGAACAGACACGATTTCTTGGCCGACCGGAGACAGCAGTCAAAGTTCGTATAATTTTGCGGGGGTTAATACGACGGTGGTAGTTAGTGACTTGATTGGAACGAATTTTTCGCTAGGGACTTTTACCCACAACAACTTTCCCATTTCAGGTACGAGTTTAGACACAGCCACCTTAAATGTTGACTTCACTTTGGATACGGCCAATACCACGTTTTCATTTTTGTTCGATCACACTGAAACGACTAATTACCCTAGTTCTGGTTATTGTAAGGAAGGAGGTGTTACTCCTTGTCCGGATTTAGTGAAATTTCCTCACAGTACCTCTCAGGAAATCATCACGATTGATGGTGTCAATTATAATTTGACTCTCAAGGGCTTCTCGCAAGATGGTGGGGTTAATATCGTCGATGAATTCCTGACTTTAGAGAGTCAGTCTAACCTAGCAGAATTGTATGCCCAACTCACAGAAGAAGTTGACGTTCCTGAACCTGCTTTGGTATTGGCTTTACTGACTCTGAGTACATTGGGTTTGGGCGGCATGTTAAAGCACAAGACCGCTTAAAAGTTCAATCGAAGCCGTATTTTGCGTAATATCCCGCTCCTGAGAAACTAATGTTTCTCGACAACCATCATAAGCGATCGCGTTCGTGAAACTGGGGCAATCCTTCCCGTTGCTAAGCCCTAAAACTTTTGCAGAGGAACGCGATCGCGACGGTTTTTTCTTAGAAAAAAGGGACGTAGCATGCTACGTCCCTACCTTGACAATCCGGTCAGATCGGTCAAATTTTTCCTCATAAGGGAGGCAGCGATCGCGCTCTCCAAAAGCGATCGAAGAGAGATGTTCTTCATCAAACTTTCAAAAAACTCGCGATCGCCAAAGCAGTGACCTAACGGGTAACGGTCAAACCGCGATCGGGCCGGCAGCAATAATCTCCGGTCGCGCATTGGAAAATTGTTGGAAGTTTTCCACAAATCGTCGGGCCAACTCTCGTGCTTGTTTTTCGTAAGCCTCTGGATCGTCCCAAGTTTTCTCGGGGTCGAGGATGTCACTGGGCACTCCCGGGACTTCATCGGGCACTAAAACTTGGAAAATCGGATGGGGGGTATAGCGAACGCCATCTAACTTGCCATCGAGAGCTGCCGAAACCATGGCTCGCGTATGTTTGATGGCAATGCGCTGGCCGATGCCATAAGAACCCCCAGACCAGCCCGTATTGACAAGAAATACGTCGGTATCTGGATGTTGCCCCAAGCGTTCTCCTAACATCTCGTCATAAACAGTTGGGGATAAGGGGAAGAAACACTGACCGAAACAGGCAGAGAAAGTCACCTGGGGTGTGGTAATCCCCCGTTCCGTCCCCGCTAACTTGCTCGTATAGCCCGAGAGAAAATGATACATGGCTTGCACTCGGGTCAGCTTGGCAATGGGGGGCAGAACCCCAAAAGCATCGGCGGTGAGGAAAATAATCGTCTTCGGATGGCTGCCGACTCCCGAGAGAGCGCAGTTGGGAATATAGAGTACCGGGTAAGCCCCTCGGGTATTCTCGGTCAAGCTCCCATCATCATAGTCGGGCATGCGGGTGTCGGGATCGAGAATCACATTCTCGAGTAATGACCCAAACCGCAATGCCGACCAGATTTGTGGTTCGTGTTCGGCAGACAGGCGGATCGTCTTAGCATAGCAACCCCCTTCAAAGTTAAAGATCCCTGCTTCCGACCAACCGTGCTCGTCGTCGCCGATCAAACTGCGATGGGGATCGGCGGAGAGGGTGGTTTTCCCCGTGCCAGACAGACCGAAAAATAAGGCCGTATGACCCTGTTTGTCGATATTGGCCGCACCGTGCATGGGCAGCACGTTTTGTTTGGTCATGAAATAATTCATTAAGGCGAAGACAGATTTCTTGATTTCGCCAGCGTAGTGAGAGCCGCCAATGAGAACGAGTTTTTTGGCTAAGTGCAGGACGATAAAGGCTTCGCTGTGAATGCCATCTTCCTCGGGATCTCCTTGCAAGCCCGGGACGGCAATGACAGTAAAATCTGCTTTGTGCTCTGCCAGTTCCTTAGCCGTCGGTCGCAGGAAAAGCTGATGGGCAAAGAGATTTTGGGATGCGAGTTCGTTAACAACGCGAACCCCAAAACGATAGTTGGGATCGGCTCCCACATAGCCGTCAAAAATATAAAGGTCTCGACCCTGAACGTAGGCGAGGACGCGATGGTACAATTTCTGAAAATTTTCTTCCGAGATGGGTACGTTCAGGTGATTCCAGTCAATTTCCTCCCGGGTGCTGGGTTCGTCAACGATAAATCTGTCTTTGGGCGATCGCCCGGTATATTTTCCCGTTTCGACAACGAGGGCACCATTACTGGCGAGCTGGCCTTCTCCCTTGGCGATCGCGAGTTCTACCAGTTGGGGCACGGACAGATTGCGATAGACGCAACCCAAGTTTTGCAAGCCCAAGGTTTCTAAGCCATAGATTGAGGATTGGACTTCTTCGTCGTTCGCTTTGTCTCCCTCTAGGGCAAAGGGTTTTAAGGGCGGAATCGGTGAATTAATTTTAGTCTTTAAGCCGATCATTTTGGTAACCTCCAATTAATGCGTTATGGTGGTCGATCGCGATCGCTTTAACTGTTAGCCGTCACCCACTTCCCTCTGGTACTCCCTCATCCGCGAAAAATCTTGGGGTTAGAGTTGTCCACAATAGTGCTGTAAACTGATGTACGAACATTTCTCAACACATCTCTACCTCAGAACTGAAAGCAATTTCTAACCGATTGATAACGGGTGACCGAATCTATCCGATTGCTTTGATTTTGATCAGTTTTGGATCGCTGAATTTTATTCTCTGGCTGAGTTTTAGATTTTAGAATTTTATTTCAACTTCACTTCGACCAGAATGATTGAAGAGGAATAGATTGCATATGAGCAGCGAAAAACAGTTATCGTTCTTCTCTTCGTTCCGCAAATTTCTGAAGATGGGTTATCTTCTATTCCGATTTCTATACCTCCTCAAAACTCTTATGCCTCTCAAATAAGGACAGAGAATATTAGGCAAAAGATAAAATCAAATGTCAAGAAAATTTGACACTTTTGACGACTTAAATTTTGTCTGGGCTTCAGTCGGAGCTCTTGAAATCTTTAAACTTTTGACTTTTCTTTATTTAGTTTAAAACGAAGTGTCGATTGTTGGTTAAAGTCTTAATAAAAAGTAAAAGACTGTTCGTTTAATTCTCATGAATCAACAAATGCTAACAAAAATATAAAAATTATACCCTCCCCAACACC
>JBFRWJ010000548.1:0-13434 GCA_051439525.1 Spirulina sp.
CTCTTGAATTTTTGCAATTACTAATAAAACAATTCTTTCGGGAATTGGAAGACTATCTCGAAACCATGTTAAACCACCCTCTCCAAGCTCAATCGCGCGCTCTACAATATTTTCTACGTCTTCACGAGTAATTTTAGTTTTTTCTTCCTCTCTTGCTCTGGAAAACAAGGCAAAACAAACAACTTGAGTAAAATAAGGATGACCGGATGTTAACTCCAAAATTGCATTAACAGCCTCTTCTTTATATTCCAATATTCCTCGAACAGGTTTGAGAATTAATTTTTCTGTATTTTCTCTTCTCAATAAACCAATCTTTTGATTCGATGCTTGGTGAAAAAATAACTGTAACAAATTGGGGATATCGTCCAATCGTCGCCCGACAACAGGAATAATATATAAATGATCTTGCTTGTCTATAATCGATCGCAGATAGGGAAAAAAGTGGTCGATCGCTGCATCTTTAGCACCATCTTCCAAAACATCGAACTCATCGAACAACAAAACGAGATTCTTGTTCCCTAAAACCTCGTAAACTTGAGGCAAAAAGTCCCGCGTAAAAACATCGCGATCTTCCTGAAATGCTTCTCTTTTCGCAACTTCTATGCTTTGCACCGAAAATTCTAACTCATCTTCTAAATAAGACTTAATTTCTCGAGCAAGTTCGTATAATACATCATGCAAAGATTTCTTGCTTTTTCCTTCCAAAGAAAGAATCACAAAAACAAAATTATCCAACTTGACAAAATTAGGAATTTGAGATAATACTGATGATTTCCCAATGCGACGCTGACCGTGTAATAAAATAACCTTAGTTCGTTGGCTGAGATTATCTTGAATAAAGGCAAAGATCTCATTTCGTCCAAAAAAATGTTCTGGTTTGTGAATCGGACGACCGATAATATAAGGATTGATTTGTTTGTTTATTAAAATAGTCATTTTTTCTTTCTTCATATTTTATAAAAATGGAACAAAATCATTAGCCACATTCCAAACTTTTTTCACAATTTCACGATTCTTCCAAATAGAACCTGATATATTTTTTATTTGCTCCCATTGTTCTCGACTAATCAAATCTAAGAATAGCTTTTCTCGTTTTATCAGTTCTTCCTTATCACTATTATAAATTTCTTGAAGAACCCACCATTCCATTAAGGATGAAGTAAACAGATAAATCGAATCATCATTTTTTTCTTTCTCTTGTATAATTCCTCGTTTTTCTAGCGCAATTAATTCTCTCCCTCGCTTACTAAAAAATTGTTCTATTTTTCCTAAAACATAATTTTTATCTTCCAAATTCCCTTCTGCATTTGATAGAGCAATCAACATCAGCAAAATCTGCTCTTCTTCTGTTGAAAAGCGCCAAATATCTCTAAAAATATGTTCTGTCTTAATATAGAATTTTTTCATAAATTCTGGAATAGCGATCTCTTTTCCTTCTCGTGCTATATTATACAGCATATATCCAGCATTTTGAAGTAGTGCTGGATGTCCACCAGTCATACTCAAAACTTCTTTTTTAAAACTGGGTTTAATTGGTATAAAAAATCGAGAACTTCCTTCAAAAAAATTATTCTTAACCTCTTCTTCTGAATACGGTTTCATTGCATGGAATGAGCAATAATTATACCAAGGTGAACCATCCGGTAGAGTTTTTGGACCCAGTTCAGTTAATTTTCGAGACGAAGTTACGATCAAAGATAAATATTGACTTGCCTTTCCATGTATTGCGAAATTGCGAAATTCACTCAAAAACGCTAGCATTGCGCTTTCTGTATAGCGATCGTTAGGGCGCAATGCAGGATCATAATCATCAAGAAGTAACAGCAAATATTTCCCACTCTTGCCTATTTTATGCACAATTCGCTGAACGTCTCCTTTCTCAATATCTTCCTTTTGTGAAACTTCCTCGATCGCATTTCTTAATTCATCCTCTGCTTCTATTTCTTCATATAGCGATCTTAAAATTTGCTGCCAAAACCTTCTTGACGAAAAAGGATTGATATCCGTACAGTTGAGATAAATGATAAAATAGAGACTCGAGTCGTGTCCATATTCTACCCACACCTGCGGTTCAAGCAACAATTGAAGTAGGGACGATTTTCCCATCCCCGAACTGCCGTAAAATGAGGCATGGGAGCATTTGAGTATCTGATCGAAGGCATCATTCACTTCGGGTTTGCGTCCCACAAAATATTCTGGCGGCACGGGACCGCTAACATAAAAAGGGTTGGACATTGGAGCGATCGCAATTGCTATCAGTCTTAATTTTAGCATCGCGTTTTCTATATTTTCACACAATCATCGTGTAAAATCCGCGATCGTGCCGATCGCATTTTTTTCTGGCATCATAGAAAATAGAAATAGCCCAAAACCCAGCGCGATCGCAAGTAACTCCCAAGGTGCATCATGTCCGGTCAAAACCAAACTCCCTATCCCACCGACGATCTCGAGATTACCCCTCATTTTCTCGTCCCCCCCTCAGTATTAAGCGATCGCCTGACTCGGACTGCATATCAAAGTGCGTCTTCTTCTCTGGATGCGGCAACGCCTCTCGCTGTCATTGCATCCATGCAAAGCACGCTCTTACCGCCGCCTCCCGATAATCAAACTCCCGATCGGTTGCGCTTTACCCTCAACAAAAACAGTTACACCCTGACAGAGAATCTGGAAATTCGTAACGGGTGGGTATTTGACGGAGATGGGGCGATCGATATCGATCGCATTGAATTAGAAATCCGACAAAACAACACCTCTGTAAAAACTCTCTCTCCCATTACCGAGATCGCCGTTGCTGCTTGGAATGAACACTGGGGAAACTTTCAGCAACCCATCCATTTAGAAGAGTTGAACCTCATCCCGGGAGATTACGAAATATCCGCGATCGCTTACGATGCTTTTGGGTCTGCGAGTGCTTCTTTCCAACGGCGTTTTAAACTGATCGACCCCGATGCGAACCCCAATCGCGCCCCCAATCGCCCTCGTTTTTCCCTGAATCAAATAACTTATGAAAGCGGCGATATTTTGCAAGTTAAAAACGGTTGGGCTTTTGATAAAGACGGCGCGATCGATCTGCAAAAAATTGCTTTTACCCTCGAAAATTCAACCGGAGAAGCGATCGCATTTTCCGAACAAACAAATTTTAACCCTATGTCTTGGAATCGGCACTGGGCGAGTTTTACCCACGAGATCGATCTGACGGGATTGGCGATCGGCAAGTATACCTTACGCGGGATCGCTTACGATCGCTCCCAAGCAATGAGTGAAGAATTTTCGCGATCCTTCGTTATTGAAGATCCGATTTTAAGGAACAACAGTCCGCAAAGATTACAGTTTACTCTTGACAAAAATACCTATAGTTCTAGGGACACGTTAAATCTAAAAAATGCTTGGGTTGTCGATAAAGATGGTGCAGCAGATATCGATCGCGTAGAGATGAGTTTATGGTTGAATGGGAACGAAGTTTTGTCTCCCCAAACAATTACCGATTTAACCCCGGCAACTTGGAATCGGAATTGGGCGAGTTTTAATTATAATCTGAACTTGGGTAATTTCGGCAGTGGCGACTATACCTTAAAAGCGATCGCTTACGATCGAATCGGTGCAGCCAGTAATACTTTTGAACGTCAGTTTAAACTCATTGTGCCTCTCGGTAATTTTAGCAATTTCGATATCTTTGACGCTTCGGGAGATACCACCGCTAACACGGTTTTTCAAGGCGGTGCATTGCGATTGAACTACGATTTAGAAAATGTCGCGGATTTGGATAGCATCCGCTTGGAAGCATGGCAAGATGACTCGCTCTTCTCAACCTTGGGAACTTGGAATAATATGAGTTTGAGTGATGCGCTGATTAATTTGGACAGCTTTAATTTAACGGGAGGGACTTATGATTTCCGTGCCGTTGCCAATACTCTCTCGGGTCAAGAAATTATCTCATCTTTCCAAAGTCTCGCTATTCTCAGTTGGGATGAAAGTACAACTCAATTTGGGACGGTTGCGGGGGAAACTTTAAACTATAGCGATATTGCCGGAGTTGGTCATATTTTTGTCGGACGAGGTGGCACGGATACCCTTTCTTTAGGGTTAGATCGTGCCAGCATTACCAGTATTAACGGCATCGACTTAGCCAATTACGATCCCTTGAATTCAACCAGCCAACAAGCCATTTTCCGAGGCACTGCCTTTGATTTTATCACCTTAACCAATGGGAATGAAATTTATTTCCAAGGCATCGAACAATTAGAATTTATCACCGGCGATCGCTTCAATTTACAGGTGAATGCCAACGATACTTACTTTAACCAACAATGGAATTTGCGCGTTTCTAATGTCGAGAGTGCTTGGCGGTTTAGTCGCGGGTCGCAGGATATTTTATTGGTCACCATCGATACGGGAATTTTAAGCGAATTCGGATCTTCTGAAGGCGTTTACGATTTAGATTTAGACAATCGCCTGATTACAGATGCCACCGATGTTGATGGGCGTCATAATGACGGTCACGGACATCGTGCCACAACCGTGATGGCAGCAACCAGTAATAATAATTTTGGCGTGGCGGGAATTAATTGGCAAAGTGATGTTTACGTCACCAATGTTTATACTGGAGTGAACTTGCAAACTGCCATTAAAGACGCGATCGCTCATGCGGAAGCTAATAACCAACGAGTTGTTTTTCAAACGGGTATTCAGGGAGAATACTGGCTGAATAATGGCGGCACCCAAGCACAGTTAGAAGCATTAATACGAGAGAATTCCGATCGCGCTATTTTTGCCGTGGCTGCGGGGAATGGTGGCGAAGATATCGATATTCCCACGGATACACAACTGAGTGGAGGTGTAGCTCGATTGCAAACGACTCACGAAAATGTGATGGCGATCGGAGCATTGCAGAAAAAGGGAACCACAACCATTAACGGGTTGACCAATGCGATCGGGGTCGATCGCGCTTCCTATTCCAACTATGGCTCGAGTTTAACCCTCATGTCCGCCACGGATTCCCCCGCGATGAACAAAAACGGCAATCGCTCGACTTTTGGCGGGACATCGGCGGCAAATCCCAATATGGCAGGCATTGCCTCTCTCGTTTGGAGTGCCAATACTGCCCTCACTGCTGGGGAATTGCGGCAGATTCTCATCGATACGGCAATGGATTTAACGGAGACCAGTAAAGAGGTGGCAGCAGGAGAAGGCAAGGATGACGCTTTCGGTCACGGTTTGGTTAATGCTGATGCCGCTATCCGTCGCGCCGTTGCGCTGAGTCGGAATGGAGAACTGGCGAACTTATATGACGGGCGATCGCAATTTGCGTGATGGGAATTTACGTCTCCTTTTAATATCAGTTCAATTTTAGAGCGAAAGGCAGCAAAGACATCATTCTTTATCTTCCTCATCAACAGTTGGGCGCAGCTTGTTCAATTCACGGCGGATCGTATGTGCATTACGCTGCAAGATATCCGGCAAGTCACGCCCTTGCCGAATCACCGCTACAATCGCTAGCCGACCATCGGATAGCGGTTCAAAGACCAGATAATGTTCGCGCACTGGATAAATACCGAGTCCAGTACCACCAGCCAGGTGTTCTCTAGATGGCAGGCTTGTATGATGGGTGGCGAGATAGTTGGCGGCTTTATCCAGATCTTCAAAATATTTCCGGGTCAGATCGACACCCCACCGTTTACGCGACCATGCCTTGGCTTCGCGGAGATTTGCCCGAGCAGTAGGTGTCAGGACATAAAGGGATGATGCCATAGCAAGAGGTTAATCTTCATTCAGAATATCGATAATGGACTCCGATACAAACACGCCATCTGCAGCTTCAGCCAGCCCTTGGCGAATCATGTTGACAATCTGCCAGTCTTGCATGTCGCGCCGGATTAGGTCGCGAATATATTCACTGGGAGTTGCATAGATATCTTCATCACTAGCCCGGCTATCAACATAGCGCCGCAGCTCATCGGTAAGCTGAACATTCAGACTGCTGCTCATCAGGTGATTTCCTTCTTATTTATCATCCTTCAGACAGTGTAACACCAATGGCAATAAATCTCAATAAACGCCATTGCGTTCGTTCGGATATTTTTGTGCTTGCTCCGGCTGAATCCTAAGAAGCCAAAATGCTGTCGATCGCGCCAAAAAATTTTCTCGCGGCTGCATCCGATCGCCCTCGTCCCTCGTATTAAAAGTAAATCATCGCGATCGAGAGGTCTGAAACTATGAATTGGCAACGTTACATTCCTTACGAGAACTTAATTTTGCGGATATTTGTCGGCGTTCCCCTCATACTCTGGGGCATACAAAAAATTACCACCCCGGCAATGGCGGATGTCTATGTGAAAGACTTCCAACGCTTAATCTTTATCGACCCCCACCTTTTCCTTTTTATTGCCGGAATTCCCCAAATTATCCTTGGCGTGGCGATAATTTACGGCTTTTACACGCGCTATATCGCCGCGTTTTTTATGTGGATGGGGCTGATGACCTTTATCGTGCCGGGATTCTTCACCATTGGCAACCCCTATAAATTCGCTTATGGGATCGTGATGGCGGGGTGCGGTCTTTCCCTGCTCATTCGTGGTGCCGATGCGCCGAGTTGGGATGCCAAACAAAGGAAACGTCAAAAACTGCGGGAGGAGAGAGCGCGCCTTGCTTCTGACGAATTCTAAATCCTTGGGATTGCAACCCGCATCCGTTATGCCCCAAACCGATGCCGAACTCGTGGGAGGCATCCGAGCCGGTCGCAGCGCCTCCTTAGCACAACTTTACGATCGCTACGCTAGCTTGGTCTATACCCTCGCCCTCAAACTCCTCCAAGACTCTCGGGATGCAGAAGATCTGACCCAAGAAGTCTTTCTCTCCCTTTGGAAGCGCAACCATTACGATCCGGCTCGCGGTTCCCTCAGCAGCTACTTAACCGTGCTGACGCGATCGCGGGCGATCGATCGCCTGCGCCACCGCTCCACCGTCCGCAAAACCCGCGATCGCTGGTTTCGTACCATGATTCCCCCCTCTCTTCCCACCCCTTTCGATCGCGCTTCGATGGAGGAGCGACGAGAGCGCGTCCGATGTGCCCTCGATCGGCTGCCTACCAATCAGCGTCGCGTTTTGGAAATGGCTTACTATGAAGGTCGGAGTCAAACCGAAATTGCCAAACAGTTGAATGCACCGTTAGGGACGGTTAAAAGCTGGGCGAGGCGGGGTTTGTTAAATCTGCGCGACGCGCTAGCCGAAATTATAGGGAACATTGACAATGACTGAAAACGCGCCTTCTCGTCTGGAAGAACTGATGGCAGGTTTTGTGATGGGCAATCTCAGTCCGGAGGAAGCTGAAGAATTTCAGCATTTGCTCGCCCGAGATCCCCGTCTCATTCATGAGAGCCATCTTTTGCAAGAGATCTTGGAATGTTTGCCCTATGGTTTGCCGGAAGAAGAACCGCCTCCCCAATTGCGCGATCGCATTCTGGCCGGGGCGAGAAATCCGAGGCGATCGCTGCCCTTCAAGACTTTTGCCGGGGCGATCGCGGCGGTACTCGTCTTGGCTCTCGGCATCGACAATTACCGATTGCGACAAAGTTTATCTCAACCCGCGTCCGGGCAGCATTTTGCTAGCGAAACTCTGGGGACGATCGCGATCGCGCCCGAGGTGATTCTTGCGAACCAGTGGTACGGACTTTCGGAACTCGCGGAAGATCACTTAAAGGTGACCAAGCGATCGAGCACTCCCGTTGACGAGCCGGAAATGACCGTTAAACAATTAGCAGAGCGTTTCGATCGCGAACTGAATCTTTCTTTACCTCTGACCCAGCTCAACCATGATGAGTTAACGCTCTTGGGAGGGAGTTTGTGCAGTTTGGTGAAAACCAAAGGCGTGCGCCTGACTTACAAAATGGAGGACGAGCGATCGCTCTCTTTTTACCAACTGGTACGACCGAAAACGGCAACTTATCCCCATCCCGGCTCCGGTCGCCTGTATATCGAACGCCGCGATCGCCCGGCTATTGTTCTTTGGGAAGACGATCGCTTTCTCTACGCCCTAGTGGCGGAAGTTCCTCGCGATCGCCTCGATCGCTTGGCTGCCGAACTCGAGGGCATCTGAACGAAATTCAAAATTCAGAATTCAAAATTCAAAATGACATTCGGATAATTTTGAACAATTCTGTTAAGTTTCGTTAAGATAAAAAGAAAAAACTTATGGTCTTTTCCCATCTCGCGATCGCGCCAACTTCTGCGATGGAAACCCCGACGTGGCAAATCAAACTCCTTTACGACGGGCAATGTCCCCTTTGTGTGCGAGAAGTCCGCTTTTTGCAGCAACGGGATGCGGGGCGGGGTTTGGTGGCATTTGTCGATGTCGCCCGAGATGACTACGATCCCGCACAACACGGCAATATTGACTTTGAGACGGCAATGGGTCGCATTCATGCCATTCTTGCGGATGGCACGATTGTGAAAAATATCGAAGTTTTTCGCCGCACTTATGAGATTTTGGGGATGGGTTGGATTTATGCTGTCACCAAACTTCCCCTCGTTGGCGCGATCGCGGATTGGCTTTATGGCATTTGGGCAGACTATCGCCTCGTTCTCACGGGACGACCGAATTTAGAAGCGATCGCGGCGGAACGTCAAGAGCGCTTGCAGGGGCGTTGTCGCTTGGAAAAATAGCTCTCTAAGGTTAAATGTTGCACTATGACCCAAAAAATAAGGTCTCAAGCCTCCCGCTTTAGCGGTCGGTACTGTTCACTGTTCACTGTTCACTGTTCACTGAAATGACTTTGCTAGGATGGGGCTAGAATTTTCAGGAATTGAAGCCCATGACTGTAGACTTGCGATCGTTTTATCGGGCAACGAATCCCAGTCAAACCCTAGAGATCGCCAAGCCAGAAGACCGAAAGTATTATATTGATTTTTCCGCCGTGCGAGGGGTGGATCTCATTAAACGGTTGAAAAGACGGATTTCTTTCTTTTCGCCGGATCGACCCACTTGCACGCTCTTTACGGGGCATATTGGTTGCGGAAAATCAACGGAACTCTTGCACCTCAAACTGGAGTTGGAGAAGGAAGGATTTCATGTGGTTTATTTCGAGTCCAGTGAAGATTTGGAAATGACGGATGTTGATATTAGCGATGTTTTGTTGGCGATCGCCCGTCGGTTGAGTCAAAGCCTCGAAGGCATCAGCATCGGTCAACCCAAGAATTTGATGGGGTTGCTTCAGGGTGCGGTTAGGGTCTTGTTTTCTGAGGTAGAAATCTCGAAGTTTAAAATGGGGTTGCCTGCTATTGCGGGATTGCCAGAAATCAAACTCGCGACCAATCAAGAGGGGGAATTTTCCCTTGCTTTTGGCATTGGCGAAATTACGGGACGGGCAAAAAGCGATGCGCGGTTGCGGGAACAACTCAATCAATATTTGGGACCGTTAAAAATTCAACTCCTTGAAGCGATTAATCAGGAATTGATCGAACCCGCGATCGCACAATTGAAGCAGCAGAATAAAGCCGGGTTGGTGGTGATTGCGGACAATCTCGATCGCCTCGATCCCCGTCAGAAATCGTGGAAGCGGGGTCAACACGAGTATCTGTTTGTGGATCAGGGGGAGTATTTGACGCGGTTGGCCTGTCATATGGTTTATACCATGCCCCTCGCGCTGAAATTTTCCAATGATTACGGGATGTTGACCCAACGGTTTGACGATCCGCAAGTTTTGCCGATGGTTCCCGTGAGACACCGGGGCGATCGCGAACATGAGGAGGGGATGGCACTCTTGCGGCAAATGGTTTTGGCTCGGGCATTGCCCGATCGCACTTCTGAAGACCGCTTGCAGGAAATTGGCACGATTTTTGATGCTCCCGAGAGTTTAGATCGGCTGTGTCGGGCCAGTGGCGGTCACGTTCGCGATCTGCTGCGGTTACTCAATCGCTGGATTGAAGAAAATGACGCATTTCCTTTGACTGGCGAGACTTTGCTGGATGTTATTCGGGAGCGTCAGAATAGCGTCAGACAGGCAGTTTCGGATGAGGAATGGGAATTATTGCGTCGGGTGCGGCACACTAAGAAGGTCAGCGATTCTGCGGGCTATCAAACTCTCATTCGCAGTCGGTTTGTTTTTGAGTATTGTGATGCTGACGGATCTTGGTTTGATGTTAATCCTTTATTGGCTGATGCGGAGGAGTTGAAATGAATTCAAAATTCAAAATTCAAAATTCAAAATTATGGAAGTTCAGAAAATAAATCGGTAATTAAATTCTCGTTCTTGTTTGCGATCCGCCAGGGATTGAATGGAAGTTGAGAAATTATGTCGGTAATTAAATTCTCTTTCTCGTTTTCGATCCCCTAGGGATTGAATGGAAGTTGAGAAATTATGTCGGTAATTAAGTTCTCTTTCTCGTTGGCGATCCGCCAGTAATTAAATTCTCTTTCTCGTTTTCGATCCGCCAGGGATTGAAAATCCCTGTCTCATACAAAAAATCCATTGAAATGGATTGGGGAATATCGCGATACGGCTGTGCCACGCTAGCGCGAACGCGATATTACCGAATTGAATATTTAACCTTCATAAAATCCCTGTCTTATACAAAAAATCCATTAAAATGGATTGGGGAATTCCACGATACGGCTGTGCCACGCTTACGCGAACGCACCTCATCTTAACAAATGCAGTCCTCTTCAGAGGACTTCCTATATGAGACAGGGAATTTTATTCCCTGACGGATCGCAAACACGAAAGACAATCTAATTACCGAAATAATTTTTAATATTTGACAATCATACATAAAATTCAGAATTCAAAAATATTTTTGAATTGGCGTTATGAGTCAATCTACTTTTGAAAAATTCGCTCGGGCGATCGCATTTTCCCAAGGGCAATTCAAACTCTTTTTTGCCACGTGCAATTCTCTGCAATGGCGAGAGAGGGCGATCGCAGAAATTAAAGCCGCTTGTCCCTTGGCGATCGCCACGTTAACCCTCGAACCCTCTGAGACTCAGCTTTACCAACGCATTCAGCGAGAATTTGCCGGGCAATATCCCGAGGCTTTGATGGTGCTGGGTTTGGAAACCGTGACGAATTCGGATGAGTTGCTGGTGCAGGCCAACCGCGATCGCGAGGCTTATCGAAACCATCTCCCTTTTCCCCTCGTGCTTTGGGTGAGTGATTCCCTCCTGAGTCGCTTCTCCCGCGTGGCTTCGGATTTTGAAAGCGTCGGGACGGCACGCGATTTTCCCGTTCCCTCGTCAGTCTGGATCGAGGCGATCGCTCGGGAAGCCGAGACGACTTTTGCGAGTTTGTTAAATGAAGGCGCAACGCGATTGTTGCGCGGGACGAAGGTGGAGTGCGATCGCGTTTTGCAGCAGGAACTTCGCTGGGCAGAACCAGCATTAGAGGGGGAAACTCCGGAAATTCGCTCGGATTTGGCGTTTTTGTTGGGGCGAGAAAGCGGCTATACCAATCCCGAGACGCGGCGCTATTACGAGGAGAGTTTGGCGTTGAGAGAGGAACTGGGGGCGAGCGATCGCAGGGGGGTTATTTACTATTGTTTGGGGGATTGGTGGCGAGTGCAAACCATTCTCCACCATCGGGAAACCGAGACTGCATGGAGGCAAGCTGAGGAGAATTTTGCCCGAGCGATCGGGCAATTTCGTCAGCTCGGGCGAGACGATCTGATTGCGGGGTTTATCAATGCTTGGGGAAATGCCCTAGAACATATCGAGGATTGGGATCGCTTGGAGGAGGTGGCGATGGAAGCCTATCAACTCCATCAAACCTATGCTAATCCCTTTCGGCAAATGCGAGCTTGTGGCTTTTTGGCTGAAGTGGCACTGGCGCGATCGCATTGGGGGGAGGCTGAGTCTCGGGCGAGGGAGGGTTTGGCGCTGACGGCTGACTTGCGGGAGGAGGAAAGCGATCGCGAGTACGTTCACCAAGCAGGTTACAAGTTTGCTTTGGCGAGGGCGCAACAGGGTCAAGGGCAAGTTAAACAAGGGTTGCAGACCTTGGAGGAAGCTCGGGCAGAAACTCAACCGCGTTACGAATTGGAACTCTATTTAAAAATTCTCCACGCTCTACAACAGGGATATTTTCAGCAGGGAGATTATGTGAAGGCGTATCAACACAAACGCCACCATCGCGATACCGAGGCTCAATTTGGGTTAAGCGCGTTTGTGGGAGTGGGTCGCGTGCAACCCCGACAAGAGCAGCAGTTATTGGCAGTGTTAACCCAAAAGAAAAAATCGGCGATCGCTTCGGAAATTGCAGCATCGGGACGCATGGCGGATGTAGAAAAGTTGGTGGAACGGGTAGGACGCAATGATTGTAAGGTGACGGTGATTCATGGTTCGTCTGGAGTCGGGAAAAGTTCCCTGGTGAGTGGGGGGTTAGTGCCAGCACTGCGAGAGGTCAAGTTTGGTTTGGAAAGCGTTTTACCGATCTATTTGCGTGCTTATCAAAACTGGGAATCAGTTATCAGTTATCAGTTATCAGTTATCAGTGAGGTAATAGGAAACAAGAAACGGGAAACAGAGAGCCCTCTTAACGTGCAAACAGAGATCCCCCTTAACGAGCAAGATGCTCGTACTACGGAGCAACAACGCGCTGAAATTTTGGATGTTTTGCGCCAATGCGAACAAAACAGAATTCGCCCGGTTTTGATTTTCGATCAGTTTGAAGAGTTTTTTATGGGTTATCCCAAAAAGCCGCAACGGGACGACTTTTTTGAGTTTTTGGGAGAGTGTTTGGCAATTTTGCCGTTGAAAGTCATCTTTTCTCTGCGTTTGGATGCCATTTACAATCTTTTAGATCGTCCCGGTTTGGACTGTATCAAGGGAGAAATTTTAAGCAGTAGCGTGCGCTACCCCCTCGGTAATTTTTCTCGGGAGCAAGCACGAGGGATTATTCAGGATTTAACCGCGCGATCGCAGTACCCGTTGGAATCTCAATTACTGGAACAATTGATCGTAGATTTAGCTGCAAGAATTCACCTCGTGCGTCCCATTGAGTTGCAGATTGTTGGGGCGCAGATGCAGCGAGAGAATATTCAAACGTTAGCGGCGTATGAGGAAAAGGGGGGCAAAGAAGCCCTGATTGAGCGGTATTTTACGGAAGTTATTGAGGATTGCGGCAAACCCAACTAACGGCTTGCGGATCTGGTATTCTATTATCTCACCAATGACAAAGGTCAGCGACCGTGGAAGATGTTACCGGAGTTGAAGGCGGAGTTAAAAGGGTTAGTGCAACCCCGCCAAGAGCAGTTGCAGTTGGTGCTGAGAATTTTGGCAACATCGGGGTTGGTGGTGGAGGTGGAGGACGAACCGGAAAACCGCTATCAGTTAGTCCACGATTATCTCGTCGAGCCAATTCGTCATCGCTACAACCGCGAATTTCGTCGAGAAATGGAAGCGTTGCGGAAGAAGAATCGCGAAGCGGAGAAACAACGTCTGATGCTGTC